>JBAXNY010000005.1:0-22282 GCA_037133535.1 Actinomycetes bacterium | reverse complement strand
CGGTTCGCAAAATTGCAAAAAGTGGTGCGACGATTCTCTTATTCACAGTTCTAGAGAAGACAAGTGATTCAACAGGTAAAACTGCTCAACTTTGGCAAGAACGCTTTGGTGAATTCAATCGCAATGTGCGAGCGGTAGCCGCTGAGGTTGGTGCAATTGTCGCCGATGCCAATGAAGAAGGTTTTCTATCTGATCTGCGTTTCCTGGCTAAAGATCGACTTCATCTCAACAGTGAAGGACATTATCGAAGTGCGCAAGCAGTATTAGAAAAACTTGATTATCCATTTGATCTTCAATGGCGTACGCCTCTACCAACTGCTCCGAAGCAAGCTTTCTCTGCAAGCAGTATTGAGTGGTGGCGCTGGTTCTTCTCATTCCTCATTCCTTGGATTTGGCGTAGAGTACGGGGCGTGTCCTCCGGAGATGGTCGAAGTGCTAAGCACTCTCAACCAATGGCCTGGCTTAACCATCAATCTTCTCAATCGAAACCTGCTGTCCATACTGCGTTAAGCCAGCCACGCGACCCTAAGGTCATGGAATTATCGGCCTATCTCACTGATCGGGAGCTGAGTTGGCTCTCCTTCAATGAACGAGTTCTTGAATTAGCCGAAGATGTGAACGTCCCGCTCTTAGAGAGAGTGAGATTCCTATCTATTTTTTCTTCAAACCTCGATGAGTTTTACATGGTCCGAGTTGCAAGTCTTATGCGCAAGCTGGAAAAGGGTGTTACCGCAAAAAATACCGCTGGTTTTAGCCCAATTGAATTGCTTCGAGCCATCTCCAAGAGGTCACGTGAATTAGTAGAACGCCAGAGTGCAGTTCTTGCCTCCGAAATTTTGCCAAGACTTTCGACGCAAGGCATAGAAATTCTCCGATGGAAGCAACTGACAGATTCTGAATCCATGTATTTAACAAATTTCTTTGAAGATCGTGTCTTTCCTGTGCTTACTCCCTTAGCAGTTGATCCTTCACATCCTTTTCCATATATTTCTGGACTCTCCTTAAATTTAGGAGTAATTGTCAAAAATCCCGAACGCGAAGAAGAATCCTTCGCCAGAATTAAAGTACCTCCTTCTTTCTCACGATTTATTCCCACCGACGCCAATAAGCCGGGTCGATTCATACCGCTTGAAGAATTGATCTCACAACACTTAGGGAAACTCTTCCCAGGTATGGAAATTCTTAATCACTACAGCTTTCGACTTACCCGAAATCAGGATCTGGAATTTGAAGATGAAGAAACAGAAGACCTGTTGAGTTCACTTGAGCAGGAATTATTACGTAGAAGATTTGGTCCGCCGACTCGCTTGGAGATTGAGGCAGACATTGATCCTGAATTACTTACCCGGCTGCAGGCAGAGCTCGAAATAGATCCCGAAAATGTAATGCATGTGAAGTTTCCGATTGACTTAACTGGCCTCAATCGCATAGCTGATCTAGATTTTCCGGAGCTCAAATATGCGCCCTATCGCTCCAGAATTCCTGCTGCCTTTGCCGAATTAGATTTAGAGGAGAATGAACCATTCTTTGCTGCAATAAGAAGTGGTGAGATTCTCCTGCATCATCCCTATGAATCCTTCACTTCATCAGTTGTGCAGTTCCTAGAAACGGCCGCGCGAGATCCGCAAGTTTTGGCAATAAAGCAGACGCTTTATCGAACATCTGGTGATTCTCCGATTATTGAGGCACTCATCGAGGCTGCTGAAGCTGGCAAGCAAGTTTTGGCAGTTATTGAAATTCGAGCAAGATTTGATGAACAAGCCAACGTACGCTGGGCTCGAAAATTAGAAGCAGCTGGCGTTCATGTGGTTTATGGCTTAATGGGATTGAAAACTCATGCCAAGTTATCTCTTGTTATACGTGATGAGGCAGAAGGCTTGCGCCGCTACTGTCATGTGGGCACTGGAAATTACAATCCAAAAACAGCTCGAATGTATGAAGATTTTGGTTTATTGAGTGCCGACCCAGTTCTTGGTGAAGATCTAACCAAAATTTTTAATCAGCTCTCTGGTTTTGCGCCACTCTCAAATTACTCTCGATTACTTGTAGCGCCACGAACTCTGCGTGATGGTCTGCTTGCGAAAATTGATCATGAAATTGAGAATAAACGAGCTGGCAAGCCTGCCGGCATTCAGTTAAAACTCAACTCTCTGCTTGATGAAGTATTTGTTGAAAAACTTTATGAGGCATCAGAGAGCGGAGTGCCGGTCGACCTTTTAATTCGTGGAATTTGTTCCTTGCGGCCCGGTATTCCTGGAAAATCGGAGAACATTCGCGTGCGATCGATTCTTGGCAGATTTCTTGAACATTCGCGAATCTTCCACTTCGTCAATGCTGGAGATAATGAATACTGGATTGGCAGCGCTGATTTGATGCACCGGAATTTAGATCGTCGAGTGGAGAGTCTGGTCCGTATTGCCAGATTAGAACATAAGAAGTATCTACAAGAAATTCTCGATCTTGGATTATCTGATTCAACTATGAGTTGGGAATTGGCTGGAAATACGTGGCAGAAAAGATCTGGTGAAAAGTTAGCGAATATTCATGAAGTTCTGATTTCTCGCTTTTCGAAACGGAACTAAAATGGCAGAGGTAGCTGGACCTGTTCTTGCCGCTGGCGCTGTGTTGTGGCGTAAAGCTGGAAAGAAGAATATTGAAATCGCACTAGTGCATCGCCCAAAATATGATGACTGGTCACTTCCTAAAGGAAAAATTGAGTCAGGAGAGCATGCACTCTCCTGTGCCTTTCGTGAGGTTTTAGAGGAAACTGGATTTGCTGCCGCATTTGGGCCCGAACTTGGAAAGACGACCTATCTTGTTGATGGTGTAGAAAAAATTGTGCGTTATTGGGCAGCCGAAGCAATAGGCGAAGCAGTTGGCCAGATAGATAAAAATGAAATTGATGACCTCATTTGGCTGGATCAAAAAGCCGCCCGAAAGAAATTGACTCTTGATGATGATCGTACGGTAATTGATTTCTTTCTAGATTTTGGTCCGCACACAATTCCTATGGTCTTGCTTCGACATGGCAAAGCGATTACCCGTGAAGCTTGGGATGGTGATGATGGAGATCGCCCGTTAGATGTATTAGGACAGAATCAAGCTAAACGCCTACATTCGCTGTACTACCCACTTGGAATCAAAGCAATTTACTCATCAGATGCCATGAGATGTATCGAGACAATCACTCCACTTGCTCGCACGCTCGACCTCAAGGCAAATTACAAGAAAGATTTGAGTGAGTACGGATATTCAAAAGATAAGTCAGCAGCAATCGACTATGTAACAAAATTGCTTGGAAAAGAAGAGGCGATTCTGCTCTGCAGCCACAATCCAATACTGCCTAAAGTGCTAAAAGCACTACTGGGAAAGAAGAATTTCAAAGCCTTAGAGCAAAAATTAGAGCCAGGTGAGAGTTGGGTAATTCATCACCGCGATGGAGAAATTGTTGCAGTTGATTGGTATGAATCTCCAACTATTTAGCAGTAATTATCGGGCATGCCAATCGAGCCACTTAAGAACTAAGCCTTCTCGTAGCGCCCATGGACAAATTTCCAATTTCTCAATGTTTAACGTTTCCATAATCGCATAAGCCACACTTGCCCCCGCAACTAGTTGGCGAGCTCGTCCTTCTGAAACGCCTGGAAGTTGTGCTCGCTCAGAATTCTTCAATTCGGAAAGGCGGGGGATTGCACGTAGCAGAGATTCTCTATCTAAAAAGGACTGGTCATCTCCATACCATTGGCTACAAATTCGAGCCAGAGTTCGCAGTGTTTTACTGGTGGCAACAAATCGGTTGGTGCTCTCAGTGTCAAAATCTTCAGGGACACCTTTTTCAATCGAATCCATAACAAAATCATGTAGAGCATTAAGAGATTTTTTGGAGTAAGGATCGCTATTGAGAAAAGTTCGACTTAATCGCGCTGCGCCAAGCGGCAATGAAAACGTTTTATCCGGCGCCTCATTTACACCAATTGCACACTCCAGCGAACCTCCACCGATGTCAACGACCAATAGCTTTCCACTCGACCAGCCGAGCCAACGGCGAGCGGCAAGAAAGGTAATCCCAGCCTCTTCATCGCCAGAGAGTATTTGTAAGTCAAGTTCAAATTTTTCATTTGCTTCACCAATAATCTTTGCACCATTTGTTGCCTCACGGATTGCAGATGTTGCGAAAGCTAAGATTTCTTCTGTTTTGAATTCTTTAGCATGCTCGACTGCGCCAGAGATGGCAGCAAATAATTGGACTATGCCATCTTGAGTGATAGCACCTTCGCTATTGAGAAATTCTGCGAGCCGCAGTTCTATTTTATAATTGGTTGTGGGCGTCGGACGTGCTCCGGGATAGGCATCGACAACTTGAAGATGAATCGTGTTAGACCCAACATCCAAGACTCCAAGCCGCATGAGAGAAACTTACACGCCTGACGCCAATCGATGGAGGTTAGACTTGCCTCATGGCCGAGATTCACATAACTCGCAGGCAAGCATTTTCACTGGCCGCCTCAATTATTTTTGCAACAGCTGTGGAAAATATTTTTGTAAACTCGGCTTCGGCGGCTTCAAATAGAGACATTAGCCATGGCCCACGAAATAGGCCACAAGTTGCCCTTACATTCCATGGTGCAGGTGACGTGGCGATTGCGCGTGAATTACTAGCAATAACTAAATCAGCGGGTACTCCTATAACAGTTATGGCAGTTGGATCATGGTTCAATGAGAATCCACTGATTGGAAAAGAAATTTTGGTTGGTGGGCATGAGATCGGAAATCACACACTGAACCATCTCACAATGACTCATTTAACTTTGGCTCAAGCGACAAAGGAAATTTCATTGGGGAAAGCTGCGCTAAAAAAAGCTACCGGAAGTACCCAAGGATATTTCCGCCCATCAGGCACGCCAAAATCTAATGCAATTATTCGCAAAGCCGCTCTTGCCAATGGATATAAGAATTGCATTACCTACGATGTAGATACCTTGGATTATCAAGATCCAACCCCTGCTTCGATAGTGAGTAATTGCCTAAAGGCAGTGCGAAATGGCAGCATTATTAGTCTCCACTTTGGTCATGCAAATACTGTGAAAGCACTTCCTGCCATTATCGCCGGTTTGAAGAAAGCTAATCTCGCACCGGTAACTCTTTCAACTCTGCTGGCATGAAGCGCCGGATAGCAGTTATCACTGCGGTGCTTCTTTCATTGACCAATATCAATCTGGCCAGTGGTGCGACGAGCCTTGCTGGTATGCCACCTCTCCTTAATTCAAAAGACATCTATGCGGCAGACAAACCCGGTCTGCTCTCCAAGACGGTTAAAAATTTTCCTAGTCGAATCTATGTGCCAAATACCCAGAGTAATACCGTGGACATAATTGATCCGGCATCAATGAAGGTAATCAGTACTACGAAGGTTCCAGCTGAACCGCAGCATGTAGTTCCTTCGTGGGATTTGAAAACGCTCTGGGTAAATAGCGACCATGGAAATACCTTGACACCGATTGATCCTGCGACTGGGAAATTCGGTAAGCCCGTAGCGGTAGATGATCCATACAATCTTTATTTCACACCAGATGGAAAATATGCCGTTGTTATGTCGGAGGCGGCGAAGAAAATAGTTTTCCGTGATCCACATACTATGGCGATTAAGAAGAGTATTCCCTCACAGTGTGGTGGCGTGAACCATGCTGATTGGTCGGCCGATGGCAGTACCTTTGTAGTTTCCTGCGAATTCACTGGTGAACTTCTTCTCGTTGATACCGCAAAGATGAAGATACTCAAGAAGCAGAAGATTCCGAATTCTTATGCCAAGGCAACAACAAGTTCTCACGCTGGAATGCCAAATATGGGACCCATGCCACAAGATGTAAAAATTTCACCCGATGGAAAAACTTATTTCATTGCCGACATGATGAGTGATGGCGTCTGGACAATGCCTGCACCATGGGGCAAGTTAAGTTTTATTAAAACTGGCTTAGGTGCACATGGGCTTTATGTCACGCGAGATTCGCAGAATTTAGTGATCTCGAATCGCAATGAAGGAAGCATTTCTATTTTGCGGTTTAGCGATAGGAAATTGATACATAAGTGGAAAATCCCAGGTGGTGGAAGTCCCGACATGGGTGGCATTAGCGCCGATGGAAAAATCTTTTGGGTTTCGGGTCGTTACGACAATGTGGTCTATGCAATTTCACTTGCAGATGGCCATCTGATTGGAAAGATAAAGACTGGATTGGGCCCCCATGGATTAGCGGTGTATCCGCAGCCAGGGCGCTATTCCCTCGGGCATACTGGGGTTTTTCGCTAGTTCCCCATGGCAGCAAGCACAATTATTTGCTGACATAATGTGACACTGGTTAGCACGTCTTGCCTCCCTAGCTCAGTGGTAGAGCAGCCGCCTTGTAAGCGGCAGGTCGTCAGTTCAATCCTGACGGGGGGCTCTCGCAGTATACGAAGGGAGCCGTGATGTCTTTCCCTCAAGATGCATTTGCCGATTTAATGGCAGCGAATAAAGAATTCGCTAAGAACTTTGAAGGAAGTGCACTTACTGGCACTGCAACAAAAGGTTTAGCAATTGTCACTTGCATGGATTCACGTATAAGTCCGCTCACACTTGTTGGTATGGAAGCCGGTGATGCAAAGATCCTGCGAAATGCTGGAGCGCGCGTCACTGAGGATGTTCTGCGTACTTTAGTTCTTGCAACCTATTTACTTGGCGTTAATCGTATTTTGGTTATGCCACATACTAATTGCCGAATGGCGATGAACGAAGAGGCAGATATCCACGAAACAATTATGAATCAACATGGTGTGGATACTCGTTCTCTTGAATTTCGAACAGTTTCTGATCAACGCAAAGCACTCACAACCGATGTCACTCGAATTCGCTCGTATCCGCTCTTGCGTGATGGCGTTGTAGTTGGTGGCGCTATTTATCACGTGGAGACTGGAGTTCTCGAGCCACTGGATATCTGATGCCACTCTCAATTGCTATTGCGATTGGAAATTTCTTAGGCTGGCTCTCTCGAATAACTGGTCGCGGCAGTGGTGTAATGGTCACGGGGCGAACAATTTTGGCCCTTCAACCTCGCGCGGCCGCACTTCTCGCTCGAGATAAAGAGATCGTTTTAATCTCCGGAACAAATGGCAAGACCACCACTACTGCCCTTATTTCATCTGTTTTATCGGAGAAGAGTGAAGTAGCCACGAATTACACCGGAGCAAATCTCTTTGCTGGAGTTGTTGCTGGACTTGCAACTGCACCAAAGGCCCCCCGCGCAGTCCTTGAGGTAGACGAGCTAGTTCTGCCATGGGCGATCAGAGAACTTTCTCCGACCCTGATAGTTCTACTCAACTTGGGTCGTGATCAATTAGATCGTCTTTCGGAAGTAAGAATTGTTGCTGCCAAGTGGAAGTCTGCGCTGAAGGATCTGCCAGCAAATTGCACAGTCATTGCCGATAGCGATGATCCCTTTGTCACTTGGGCTGTGCGCGATTGTAAAAGAATCACTTGGTTTAGTTCTGGAGTGAGCAGCCACTTAGATGCGGCAACTTGTCCTGAGTGCGGTGAACTTCTTACCTGGGGCACAAGTACTTATTCATGTAGCTGTGGCTTTGCTAAGCCAAATGCAGAGTGGACTTTGGTTAACGAAGAACTGCGCCACGGCGGCAAAAGTGTAAGTGTGAAGTCAGCGATTCCAGGACGTGCCGCGCTCGGTAATGCGGCAAGAGCAATTATTGCTGGAGCACATTTTGGAATTTCAGAGGAGAGCGCTCTGAAAAGTATTTTAACTATTTCACAAGTCGATGGTCGCTTTAATGAAGTGACAATTTCAGGTGCCAGCTTGCGATTAATGTTGGCAAAGAATCCAGCCTCATGGAGTGAGACGCTTGAGACTAGCTCTCGTAAAAATGTCATTCTTTCTGTGAATGCAAATACGCAAGATGGCAAGGACACATCGTGGTTATGGGATGTTGATTACTTGCCACTGCTGGGACGTCAGATTGGTGTTACTGGTGATCGCGTCCTTGATATTTCAGCACGCCTTACCTCACAAGGAATTTCACATACTCGCTTTGATTCAGTGAGTGCCGCAGCGCAATCATTTTCTGGTACAGAGGTAGATCTCATCGCTTCCTACACCGCCTTTCACGCACTTGTTAAGTCAGCGGTGACGAAATGACTTTTACCATTGTGCATTTATTGCCAGAGCTACTCGGCACTTATGGTGATCGCGGCAACATGGATGTATTGCAGTGGCGCCTGAAAGAGCGGGGAATTGCCCATGAAGTCATTACGGTTCATGCTCGTGATGTAGTGCCAACGAGTGGTGATCTCTATCTATTAGGTGGCGGCGAAGATGATGCCCAGATTGCAGCGGCAGAGATCTTGAAACGAAGCGGTGCGCTGGGCACTGCACTTAAATCTGGTGCTCAACTACTTGCAATTTGCGCTGGCTTTCAATTGCTCGGTGAATCATTTCCAGCATCACGTGAGCGCACTATTTCTGGATTAGATATTCTTCCGATTCGCACTAAAAGTGCAGCTAAACGAAGTGTCGGTGAATTACTCAGCGAATCAACAATTGGAGTCGGGGCGCTGACTGGCTTTGAAAACCATGGTGGGCAGACCCATTTCCTTTCAGAACTACAACCACTTGGCAAAGTACGCAGTGGTCTTGGAAACAATGACACTGAAGCGCGAGATGGAGTTGTCACGCGAAACATTGTTGCTACTTACATGCACGGCCCAGCCTTAGCGCGGAATCCACTTCTTGCAGATTTTATTCTCGAACGCTGCCTTGGAAAATTGGCACCATTGCCGCGAAACGTTTTTGATGAATTACACGAGCGGCGGATTAGCGCGGCGAATCGGTAACCTAGTTATCGGATCTCGCGGATTGGCAAGAAATTTACGAATAATGCTGGAAGCTATTTCGGTCTGATCTTTCATCACACTATGTGATGCACCAGGAATAATGGCTAATTGAGCATGGGGAATTGCCTCATAGAGTTTTACGGTGTGCTCTGGCTTGATCGAATCATCATCACCTGCCATAACAAGCACAGGCGCAGTGATTTTGGATAAATCTGTGAGTGGAATGTTTGGTTCACTCTTCCAAATCTTTGCCATCTTGGCATGCTTTTCATCGAGAGTATGCGCTGGATCAGGAGATGTGATTGCGTAGTAGTCGCGATCTTCTTGGCTAATTACTCTAGGCATTTCGGAACGGATTAATCCACTGGGATCAAAATTAGCACCGATAGTTATGATGCTCGAAACTAAATCAGGGCGAGCAATTGCAACCATCAGCGAAATAATTCCACCATCGCTATAACCCAATAAGTGTGCCGGCCGTTTTACAACTTCTTCTAGATAGGCAATCGCTTCTGCGACTTGAAAATCAAAGTGAAAACTTCCATCGTAATCTGCAGTGCGCCCGTGACCGGTGCGGTCGTAGCCAAAGACTTCTCGCCCCATGAGAGCTTGGAGAATGTAGAACTCCCAATTGGCAGTTGCACTTAGGCCTCCGTGAAAAATTATTACTGGATCTCCAGCGCCACTCCAGTGAGCGCTCCAGATTTTTTGGCTACGTAGCGAAATATATTCAGAACGCTTTTCGCCCATGCAAATTACATCGAATCCATAATGTGTCGATTGCCACGATCAAAGGTGAGGTAATTCCAGGTCCAGTCAGCCATAGTGCCAATTTTATTTCGCCCACCGAGCAGGTAGAAGAGATGGAGGAAGAGCCAGGCATACCAAGCAAGTACGCCAGAGAACTTAATTCCCTTAATCTCAACAACTGCCTTGTGGCGACCAATAGTGGCCATTGCCCCTTTGTCACGATATTTAAATTTCTTGAGTGATTTACCTTCACTGAGCGCTGTGATCTGTTTCGCCACAAAGCGCGCTTGCTGCATGGCAACTGGGGCAATCATAGGTAGTGGCTTTCCATTCTCACCAACAAATCCTGCGATATCGCCAATCGCCCAGATCTTTGGATAATGCTGCACCTGCATCGTTTCATCAACTGCAATGCGAGTTCCTGCTAGTGGCAGATTAAGTTCTTTCGCAGCTGGTTCACCTTGAACACCGGCAGCCCAGATTGTTACTTCGGATGGAACATCGGCACCATCTTTAAATGTAATTTTCCGCGGTTGAACTTCTTGAACTACGTGGTTCAAAAGTATTTTCACGCCAATCTTTTCTAAATCTTTTTTAGTCCGTGCAGAGAGCGATGGAGAGAGAGCAGGCAATAGACGTGGGCCAGCCTCAATGAGATAAACATCCATGTGAGCTGCGGCATGTGCTTGATCATTTTTTAGTGGGCCGCGAATTAATTCAGCGAGTGCTCCCGCCATTTCAACACCAGTGGGTCCACCACCGACAACACAGACCGATAGGCGAGTGTTATCTTCAAAGCGACAGAGATCCTCAAAGCGGCGCATTACTTCGGCACGAATCATGATTGCTTCATGAATTGTCTTCATTCCGAGTGAATGTTCGGTAACACCTTTAACACCAAAATCTGCAGTGGCCGAACCAAGGGCAACGATCAAGTGATCAAAGGGCAAAACTTCGCTGCTATCTAATTTCACTTCCCCATTTTTGTGATCCACTGAGATCGGCGAGCCCATTCGAAAGGCGACGCCCTTTTTACGAAGCGCTCCGCGAATTGGATGAGCCACGTGGTCTGCCGCAAGGCCGGCTGTTGCGACTTGGTAGAGCAAAGGTAAGAAAGTCTGAAAGTTATGGCGATCGACAAGTGTGACTTCAGCACTGCCTGATAGTTCACGAGCTGCAGTCAGCCCGCCAAAACCGGCACCAAGTATCACGACTCGAGGCTTTGCCTTGTTTGTCATGACACTCCATTCTGAAGTTGATCTTTCACATCGCGATTAACAAGAGTTAAGTCTAAGGTTTACTCCATGAACTCGCCTGTTAATTCTCGTTTACTCCTTGTCACAGGCGCATCGGGCTATGTAGGCGGACGATTGGTCCGTTCGCTCGTCGATTCAGGAGCGCGGGTACGGGTTTTTGTCAGAGATGCCGGCAAAATTCAGAGCCAACCGTGGTTTGAAAAGGTTGAAGTTGTCACAGGCAGCGCGCAGAACGTCGCTGATCTTGAGAGAGCGCTGGCCGGCGTTCATACCGCCTTCTACTTACTTCACTCCATCAATCTTGGTCGTGACTTTGATGAGATTGAGTCTCGGATGGCCTTCAACTTCTCAACAGTTGCGGCCGAGAAAAAAGTTTCGCAGATCGTCTATTTAGGCGGAATTGCAAATGATGCGAATATAAGTAAGCACTTAAATTCGCGAGTGCAGACCGGTGCGAATCTCGCCAAAGGTGGAGTGCCAGTTCTAGAGCTACGTGCCGGAATTGTTATTGGCTCAGGTTCGGCATCCTTTGAAATGTTGCGCCACCTCACACATCGCTTGCCGATTATGACAACACCAAAGTGGGTTTCTAACCTCACTCAACCAATCGCAATTCGCGATGTGCTCTGGTACCTGCGCAAGGCATCTGAATTAGAAGTGCCAGTTGGCGCTATTTACGACATCGGTGGCCCAGAAGTTCTTACTTATGCCGACATGATGCAAAGCTTTGCCAAAATTTCTGGCTTGCGTAAGCGGTGGATTATTAAAGTTCCAGTGTTAACGCCAAAACTTTCTAGTCTCTGGATTGGTTTTGTTACACCGGTTCCAACATCGCTCGCCCGGCCCTTAGTGGAATCACTTATTAGCGAAGTGGTAGCAAGTCCAAGTCGAAGCATTGAGAAATTAATTCCACCGCCACCCGAGGGCCTTATTAGCGTTTCACAAGCTATTGAATTAGCGCTCTCAAAAATTGTTGACCATGATGTTGAAACGCGATGGTCTGATGCCGCTGTGACTTATGCACCATGGCAGAAAGCACAGAGTGATCCTTCGTGGGCGGGAGATACTGAATATAAGGATCACCGCCACCGAGAAACAACGCTGCCACCTGCACACGTGTGGAAATACATCGAAGGTATTGGCGGCGAACATGGTTGGTATGGCTCTGATTGGCTGTGGTGGCTTCGTGGACTCATGGATCGCATGGTTGGTGGAGTTGGACTTCGTCGCGGCCGCAGAGATCCAGACTTCTTGCATGTAGGTGAAAGTTTAGATTTTTGGCGAGTAGAGAAGATGGAGCGAGAGAAAGTTCTCCGTCTTTATGCCGAAATGATTCTTCCCGGAAAAGCGTGGTTGGAATTTCGCTTATCTACTGAAGGCGATGTAACAACAATCACTCAAGAAGCGATCTTTACACCCAATGGATTAGGTGGCCGCCTGTACTGGTTTGCAGTTCTGCCATTGCATACATTTCTCTTTCCGACGATGTTGCGAAATTTATTGAAAAAGGCAGAATCCGAACTTCAGTAAATCCCACACTTTTTCCGGCTCAGGTCTAGGATTCCAGCGTGGAAGAGAGCGCAATCCAACCAGAGGCGGTAAGTGGCCTCACTGATTTAGAAGTGCGCATCCTGGAATTTGAACGCAGCTGGTGGCAGTACGCCGGTGCAAAAGAGAGCGCCATTAAAGAACTTTTCGATCTCAGCGCTCCTGCCTACTACCAATTACTCAACGACCTCATTGATCGTGAAGCAGCGTTGATAGCTGCCCCAATGCTTGTGAAGCGCTTGCGTCGGTTACGCCAAGCCCGCATGAGCGCTCGTACCGCCCGCTAGCCCTACCTCGGCCCTGGCTCCATTTGCTAGGGCGGAATCAACCGCGTAGATTTGGCGTTAGCACTCTCAGGGTGTGAGTGATAACCACCCGGACCTGATCACTTCAAGCATGAGGAGTACAAACCATGGCAAAGATGATTGCCTTTAATGAAGAAGCCCGCCGCGGATTAGAGCGCGGAATGAATATTCTCGCCGATGCGGTCAAGGTAACCCTTGGACCTCGCGGTCGTAACGTTGTTCTTGAGAAGAAGTGGGGCGCCCCAACAATCACTAACGATGGCGTTTCCATTGCAAAAGATATTGAACTCGATGACCCATGGGAGAAGATCGGCGCTGAACTCGTAAAAGAGGTAGCAAAGAAGACTGATGATGTCGCCGGCGATGGCACAACTACTGCAACTGTTTTGGCACAAGCACTTGTGCGTGAAGGCCTACGTAACGTAGCTGCTGGATCTAACCCAATGGCGCTTAAGCGTGGCATTGAGAAGGCAGTTGAAGCTGTGACCGCCGAACTTCATGCAATGGCTAAGAATGTTGAAACCAAAGAGCAGATCGCAGCTACTGCATCAATCTCAGCAGCAGATTCCACAATCGGTGAAATGATCGCTGAAGCCATGGACAAGGTTGGCAAAGAGGGCGTTATTACCGTTGAAGAGTCAAATACATTCGGTCTCGAACTCGAGCTCACTGAAGGTATGCGCTTTGATAAGGGTTACATCTCGCCATACTTCGTCACTGACACCGATCGCATGGAGACAGTGCTGGAAGATGCTTATGTCTTGATCGTTAACTCCAAGATTGCAAACATCAAGGACTTGGTTCCAGTTCTTGAGAAGGTAATGCAAACCGGTAAGCCACTTGCAATTATCGCTGAAGATGTTGAAGGCGAAGCACTTGCAACTCTGGTTGTTAATAAGATTCGTGGAATTTTCCGCGCAGCAGCTGTTAAAGCCCCAGGCTTTGGCGATCGCCGTAAGGCAATGTTGCAAGACATTGCAATTCTTACTGGTGCAACTGTTATCTCAGAAGAAGTTGGTCTCAAGCTTGAAGCAGTAGGCCTAGAACTTCTCGGTCGCGCTCGCAAAGTTGTGATCAGCAAAGAAGAGACCACAATCGTTGAAGGCGCCGGAGATCAAGATCAGATCAAGGGTCGCGTTGCTCAAATTCGCTCCGAAATTGAGAAGAGCGATTCTGATTACGATCGTGAGAAATTGCAGGAGCGCTTGGCCAAACTTGCCGGCGGCGTTGCAGTTATCAAAGCTGGTGCGGCAACTGAGGTAGAACTCAAAGAGCGCAAGCACCGGATTGAAGATGCAGTGCGAAATGCAAAGGCTGCAGTAGAAGAAGGAATCGTTGCCGGTGGTGGCGTTGCACTTCTTCAAGCAGCAAAGGTTGCATTTGGAAAATTGAAGCTAGAGGGCGATGAAGCAACTGGTGCAAAGATTGTTGAATATGCAATCGAAGCACCACTCAAGCAGATCGCAATCAATGCTGGTCTTGAAGGCGGAGTTATCGTCGAGAAGGTACGTCACTTAGAAGCAGGCTTTGGACTTAATGCTGCAACAGGTGAGTACGTTGATATGATCAAAGCCGGAATCATTGATCCAGCAAAGGTGACTCGTTCTGCGCTGCAGAATGCGGCATCAATTGCAGCACTCTTCATCACAACCGAAGCAGTGATCACTGATAAGCCAGAGAAGAAGCCAGCAGCACCTGCCGGCCCAGATGGCGGCGGCGGTATGGATTTCTAAATCCACTAATCTCGCGTAAAAACTCCCCCGATTATCTCGGGGGAGTTTTTTGCTTTACTCTTCATGTATGACTCTTTTCCGCAAATCTGCTGAATCAGCGAATCAAGAATTTGATGCGCTTGAATTGGCGCGCTCTGCTGCAATTGCAGATGCGAGTTCGCCACAACTTGTTGGTGACTTTGTTGGAGTTGAATTTGCCGATGAAAATCGCGTAGCTAGTTATCTCTTTGAATCTTTTCTTCCTGGCTACAAAGGTTGGCGCTGGTGCGTCACTGTTGCCAAAGTTGATAATGAATCAGAACCAACGGTCTGCGATGTTGTTGCACTTCCTGGCCCAGAATCTCTGATTGCGCCAGATTGGATTCCTTATGTCGAGCGGATTCAACCAGGTGATGTTGGTGCCGGCGATGTAGTTCCATCTAATCCCGATGATTCACGTTTAGTTCCTGGCTTTGCTGCACTTCCACAAGATGAAGATCTCGATCGGGTACAGCTCTTTGAATATGGCCTCACTCGTCCGCGAGTAATGTCGATTGAGGGGCGCGATCAAGCAAGTAAGCGTTGGTATGAAGGCGACCGCGGACCGAATACACCTATTGCACAACAAGCACCGAAGCATTGCTCGTCTTGCGGTTTCTTCCTTCCGATTGCTGGCTCACTTCGCGCAGCATTCGGTGTCTGTGCAAATGCAATCTCACCTGAAGATGCGCGCGTGGTCTCACTCGACCACGGCTGCGGCGCACATTCAGAAGCAACTATCTAGCCCAGGTAAGCGTAAAAAAGGGGTTACATCGCAGCGACCTCGTGCGATAAACTAGCCATCTGATCCGCGCACACTATGTGCGGCACACGAGTAGCAGATAAACGGGAGTACATGCCATGCCTACAGGACGCATTAAGTGGTTTAGTCTCGAAAAGGGTTTTGGTTTCATCGCATCCGATGAAGGCGAAGATGTTTATTTAGCAGCGACTTCATTGCCAGAGGGTGTATCGACTGTTAAGCCTGGTACCAAATTAGAGTTTGGTGTGGCCGAAGGTCGCCGCGGACCACAAGCTCTTTCAGTACGCATTATCGATGCGCCCCCATCTCTTTCCAATGCCGCGCGTACCAATCAAGATGATCTTGCTGCAATTATTGAAGACACCATCAAGATTCTTGATCGCGTAGGAAATGGCGTTCGTCAAGGTCGCTATCCAACAACAGTTGAAGCAGAGCGCCTTGGAAAAGTTCTACGCGGAATTGCAACTCAGATTGAGGCGCAGTAATACTTTAGAGTTCGCCGCGGCGATCTCGTCGGTAGGAGTAAATCGCACCGATTACTCCTAGTCCTGCACCACAAATACATATCCAGATTGTGCGAGTAGCTGCACTTGTAGCAATTCCAACGATGAGTGCCACGATCCACATCAGGGTTCCACAGCAAATAAGTGTGAGTGTTGATTTTAATTGCGAAGCCATAGTGGGATAGTAGTCCAGTGCGCGTCAATGAAACAGGAAATTTACGAGCGCTACGCCATAGAAATTTTCGGATTCTCTTCTTTGCAAATGCCACATCCAATGTCGGTTCGTGGATGCAACGCATCGCCCAAGATTGGCTAACTCTCGAGCTCACTCACAGTGGAACTTATCTTGGCTTTGTCACTGCGGTGCAATTCTTACCAGTGATCTTCTTTAGCATGCATGGTGGTGCCTTCGCAGACCGACTTAATAAAAGAAAAGTCTTGATCTATACAAATATTGCTGGCGGTCTTTCTGGTGCGGCGCTTGGAACTCTGGTTGTTACTCATAAGGTGCAGATCTGGCATGTATTTTTCTTCGCCTGCACATTGGGCATCTCTAGTGCAATAGATAATCCAGTTCGTCAAAGTTTCAACTCGGAAATTGTCGGACATGAGGATATTGCTAATGCCGTCAGTCTTAACTCAGCGAATTTCAACGCAGGGCGATTAATTGGACCGGCAATTTCTGGCTGGCTGATCGCCGCCTTTGGTACTGGTCCTTCCTTTTTAATCAATGCCTTTACCTACATCTTTGTAATCCTCGCCCTGCTGAAGATGAGAGAGAAAGACTTCTTCATCAAAGAGCGTAACCCGACTGCGGGCAAGATTCGCGAAGCCTGGTCATACATACAAGCCCGCCCAGATTTGCAAGCAATTATGTGCATCGTCTTTTTCCAAGCAACTTTTGGATTAAATTTTCAAATCTTTAATGCACTCTCTGCCACGAAGCTCTTTCACCGTGGCCCAGCATCATTTGGATTGTTAGGAACAATGATTGCTGTTGGCTCCCTTAGCGGTGCAATTCTCTCGGCCCGAATGGAGCGATTTAAAAGTCCCATCTTTGTTATTAAAGGAAGTATTTGCTTTGGCTGCGCAATAACAATTCTCTCTCTTATGCCTAATTACACCGCTTACGCACTCTGGCTGCCAGTCTGTGGTTTTACCGCTCTCGTAACGATGATCCGCGCAAATGCGCTCATGCAAATCCACAGCGACCCAGCAATTCGTGGCCGCGTGATGGGGATCTACCTCTTTATCTTTATGGGAGGAACACCCTTTGGTTCACCCATTATTGGTTGGTTGGCAGAGGTAATTGGTGTTCGCCCCACGATCGCGATCGGTGGCATTGTCACAGCACTAGCTGCACTTACAACATGGTTTATTTATCGCAACCGGATGCAAGTTCCAACTGACTTTTCAATCGATGTAGTACTACCGCCCACTTATAATAATTAGAAGAACAACGCCGATAAGTGTGGCGATCGTAACGATTCTTCGGAATTTATAACTCACGAAGCGTAATTACTTACTTGGCAGGAAGTTGTTCGACAACAAATTCAATGCACGCAGTGAGCGCTTCAATGTCAGAAGGATCAACGGCAGGGAACATACCCACGCGAAGTTGGTTCTTACCTAACTTGCGATAAGGCTCAGTATCAACAATTCCATTTGCACGAAGCGCAGCTGCAACCGCGGCGGCATCGATTGCATCATCAAAGTTGATAGTCGCCACAACGTTTGAGCGCATCGCTGGATCTGTAACAAAGGGCGTTGTGTAGGAAGTCTTTTCTGCCCAGCTATAAATGTGCTTTGCCGATTGTGCACTGCGACCTGCTGCGAATGAGAGGCCACCACCGGCATTCATCCATTCGATCTGTTCTGCAAGCAAAATCAATGTTGCTACAGCTGGTGTGTTGTATGTCTGATCAAGTCGTGAATTCTCAATCGCAGTTGTGAGATCAAAGAATGCTGGTGTCCAGCGCTTACTCTCTTTAATCTTTGCCACGCGAGCGATTGCAGCAGGGCTCATAAGCGAGAACCAAAGCCCGCCATCGGATGCAAAGGACTTCTGTGGTGCGAAGTAGTAGGCGTCAAATTCTTTTGGATCAACTTGCAAGCCACCAGCAGCGCTAGTGGCATCAACTAAAACAAGTGCACCATCAGTATTTGTGGGGCGGCGAATCTGCATTGCCACACCGGTGCTTGTTTCATTATGAGTGAATGCATAAACATCGACGCCAGCTTCGAACTGTGCTGATGGGTGAGATCCTGGATCGGATTTGATAACCGTTGGATTATCAAGGAATGGCGCCTCTTCTGCGGCTTGCGCAAATTTCGAAGAGAATTCGCCGAATACTAAATGTTGTGACTTCTTCTCAATTAAGCCAAATGTTGCAATGTCCCAGAATGCTGTGGAGCCACCATTGCCAAGAATTACTTCGTAACCTTCAGGTAGCGAGAAGAGTGTGTTAAGTCCTTCGCGAACTCGCTTCACTACATTCTTTACTGGCTTCTGTCGATGCGATGTTCCAAGAATTGAGGAACCACTCGCATGCAATGCAGTTAGCGCTTCAGGTCGAATCTTGGATGGGCCACAACCAAAACGGCCATCACGTGGTTTGAGATTATCTGGAATTTTGATGTCGGTAGTCACAGGGAGAGCCTAAGGGTAGTAGCGGTGAATTTTCCATTCGCCATTGTGACGTTCAAAACGGAGGCGATCATGGAGGCGGGAGTAGCGACCTTGCCAGAACTCAATTCGCTCTGGTTGTACAAGATATCCGCCCCACTCTGGTGGCAATGGAACTTCTGAGCCTTCGGGCCACTTTTCAGCCGCGCCCTTCCAACGATTCTCCAACTCTTCACGCGATGCAAGTGGCGCAGATTGATGGCTCGCCCAGGCACCGATCTGGCTCGACCATGGACGAGAGCGAAAATACTTTTCAGAATCTTCACGCGAATTTTTCTCTGCTCTTCCTTGCACGATTACTTGGCGCTCTAACGCAAACCAGGGAAAGAGAAGTGAGACTGAAGAATTCTGCGCAATCTCATGGCCCTTTTGTGAGCTGTAGTTTGTATAAAAAGTAAAACCAGTGGGATCAATACCTTTAAGTAGAACAGTGCGCGATGAAATTACGCCATCGAGATCAGCAGTGGATAAGACCATCGCATTTGCTTCAACCACAATGGGATTTTTAGCTGCTTCTGCCAGCCAGATAGCAAAAGCCTCGATTGGATCATCGGGTAGGGAAGTTAAACCCTCCTCACCGTATGAGCGTCGCATTGCCGAGATCTCTTCTTTTCCGTAGCGCTGCTCCATACCTGTATCTAACGTCACTTTCGCCGATCTGGCATCTTGAGGGGCACGAGTCGAGAATTGGTCAGAAGTACCCCCTCCGAGGGGGCAGAATTAGGGCAGATCCACGGGGATCGTGGTTAGAGGAGCGTTAATCGTGTCAGATGATTTCAAGCCAGGACTAGAAGGCGTTGTTGCATTTGAATCTGAAATTGCTGAACCAGATAAAGAAGGAAGCGCACTTCGCTACCGCGGCGTTGATATTGATGACTTAGTAGGACGCGTTTCATTTGGTCACGTATGGGGTTTACTTGTCGATGACTCATTTGCACCGGGACTTGCACCTGCCGAAGAGCTAGAAATTCCAATTCATACTGGAGATGTTCGGGCCGATGTGCAAGCAGGTATGGCAATGCTCGCGCCACGTTGGGGATTCAAGCCACTTCTTGATATTGATGACAGCGTTGCACGTGACAATCTCGCTCGCGCATCAGCAATGGCGCTTTCTTATGTTGCGCAATCAGCCCGCGGAACTGGACTTCCAGTAGTCCCGCAATCGGAAATTAATAAAGGTAAGACAATCACTGAGCGCATGATGATTCGTTGGCGCGGCGAGCCTGATCCACTTCATGTTCGTGCAATTGATGCATATTTTGTTTCTGCCGCCGAGCATGGCATGAATGCTTCAACATTTACTGCACGCGTTATTGCATCAACTGGCGCTGACGTTGCCGCTGCAATTTCTGGTGCAATCGGTGCGATGTCGGGCCCACTCCATGGTGGCGCACCATCACGTGTGCTTCACATGATTGAAGATGTTGAGAAGAGCGGTGATGCTCGTGCTTATGTCAAAGGAATTATGGATCGTGGCGAACGCTTGATGGGATTTGGCCACCGCGTTTATCGCGCAGAAGATCCACGCGCTCGCACCTTGCGCCGCACTGCGCGCGAGTTAGGTGCGCCACGTTATGAGGTTGCATTAGAGCTAGAGAAGGCTGCGCTTGCAGAGTTGCACGAGCGCCATCCAGAGCGAGTGCTAGAAACAAACGTTGAGTTCTGGGCTGCGATTGTTCTCGACTTTGCTGAAGTTGATGGCCCACTCTTTACCTCAATGTTCACATCGGCTCGAACCGCTGGTTGGTCGGCACACATTCTTGAGCAGAAGCGCACCGGTCGTTTAGTGCGTCCAGCCGCTCGCTACATTGGAAAAGGACCACATAAGCCAGAAGAAGTTGCTGGCTGGAGTGATTCCATTCTTCAGAAGTAACCCAACTCGTCATGGCAGCTCGCAGTATTTTCTGGTTTAGGCGAGATCTGCGATTAGCTGACAATCCTGCATTGAATGCGGCGATAGCAGCACATGATGAAATCGTTCCGGTATTTATCCTTGATCCAAAACTCATCAAGCAGAGTGGCTCCAAGCGTTTGGCATATCTTGGCCAATCACTTCGCGCACTCGATGTATCTCTTAATAATCGCCTCCATGTCTTAGTGGGTGCGCAAGAAGAAGTACTTAAAGAATTAATGAAGCGCTACGACGGCGATCAAGTGCACATCAGTGAAGAGTTCGAACCCTATGGAAAGAATCGGGATCTGCGAGTCGAGCAAGCAGGTATTCCCTTAATTCGCACCGGCAGTCCGTATGCAGTTTCGCCAGGGCGAGTTCGAAAGAGTGATGAAACTCCGTATCGGGTTTACACGCCATTCTTCAATGCTTGGGTGAAACATGGATGGCGCAAGCCAGCAGATTCACCTAAGAATATTGCGGCTGTAACTCCGCGAAGTGAAGACCGTAATTTTCCAGATTGGGAAATTCCTAAAGAGACAAATATTTTTGCAGCCGGCGAGAGCGCCGCACATGAGCGTTGGCAATGGTTTCAAGAGAACGCACTCGATACCTACGATCAGAGTCGAAACTTAGCTGGAATTGATGGCACATCACGACTGAGTGCACATTTAAAATGGGGTGAAATTCATCCCCGTACCTTATTAGCCGAACTAGGTAGCAATCCGGGACATGATGTGTTCCGAAAAGAGATTGCCTGGCGCGAGTTTTATGCCGATGTTTTATTTCACAACCCACATACTGAAACTGATTACTACGCGCCAAAATATAAAGAGATGCGTTACGACAAACCTGCCGCGCAATTTACTGCGTGGAAAGAGGGTAAGACTGGCTATCCATTTGTGGATGCTGCGATGCGCCAAATAGTTCAAGAAGGATGGATGCACAATCGCACCCGCATGGTGGTTGCCTCATTCTTGGTGAAGGATCTGCACTTGGAGTGGCAACTCGGTGCTGATTTCTTTATGGAACATTTAGTGGACTTCGATGTTGCCTCAAATGCGCATGGCTGGCAATGGACTGCTGGTTGCGGTACTGATGCATCGCCCTACTACCGGGTCTTCAATCCAATCGAGCAAGGTAAACGATTTGATGAGATGGGCGATTACATAAAGAAGTACATCCCAGAGCTGCGCCATCTTTCGCCAGAGCAAATTCACGAACCTTGGGATGCGCCTGAGGGATACAGTCATGGATACCCCAAGCGCATCGTCGATCACGCAATTGAAAGAGTGGAATCTCTCGAACGCCTAGCTGAAATTAAGGAAAAGTAGTTACACTCCAAATATGCATGGTTTAGCGCTCTTTATCTCGGTCTTTCTTGCCGCTGCGGTTGAGTGCGTTGAAGCAGTCACAATTGTTCTAGCCGCAGGAACTGCGCGACATTGGAAATCTGCACTTCAAGGAACTCTTGCCGCTTTTCTCTTGCTCGGTGGAATAATTGCAATTGGTGCACCATACATCCCTAATTTACCGATGAATGCACTCCGACTCTTTGTTGGAACTCTGCTCTTGGTCTTTGGTCTGCAATGGATTAGAAAAGCAATCTTGCGCAGTAGCGGTTATAAAGCCTTGCACGACGAAGATAAAATCTTTAAAGATGAGTTTGATGCAGCTAAAAAAGTTGCAGCAGCGGGCCGCTTTGGTGTTGTTGATTGGTATGCATTTACGCTTTCATTCAAGGGAGTATTACTAGAAGGCCTGGAAGTGGCATTTATTGTCCTTACCTTTGGCTCGATTCAAAATCAGGTGGGTCTGGCCTCATACGCTGCACTCTCAGCGGCTGCACTCGTTGCCGCAGCAGGATTTGCACTACGTAAGCCACTGGCACGGGTTCCTGAAAATACTTTGAAATTCATCGTTGGCATTATGTTGACTGCATTTGGAATTTTCT
>JBAXNY010000004.1:0-22287 GCA_037133535.1 Actinomycetes bacterium | reverse complement strand
CCTGCCACAGGTGCTTATGGCCGCAGCATGGCGAGCAATTACAACCATGTGCCACGACCACCAGTTGTCGCAGTTCGCAATGGCAAAGCGCGCGTTATTGTGCGCCGTGAGACAGATGCCGATCTACTAGGGCTCGATATTTAATAAGTACTTTTATGCTCAAGCAGCAATCAGGTGCGGCATTGAGCCATTTTGTGCGAGAGTTATCCCATGAAAGCCACTCCATCAACAGTCAAAATTGGCCTACTCGGCTGTGGCGTCGTCGGTTCAGAAGTTGCTCGCTTACTTCTTGGCGACAAGAAGGAGCTCAGTACTCGCGCTGGTATTTCGATCGAACTCACTGCGATTGCAGTTCGCGATAAAAAGATTGCGCGCGAGGGAATTCCCGCCAATCTTCTCACTGATGATCTATCTGGCCTAGTCAACAATCCAGAGATCGATTTAGTCATCGAAGTACTCGGTGGCATTAACCCAGCCAAGGAACTTATTCTCACTGCGATCGCATCTGGAAAATCTGTGGTCACTGCTAATAAAGCGCTCCTTGCCCAATCTGGTGCCGAGCTTTATGCCGCAGCAGATAAGAAAGGTGTAGATCTTTATTACGAAGCAGCAGTAGGCGGTGCAATTCCGATTCTGCGGCCACTTCGCGAATCACTCGTGGGCGATCATGTGCGCCGGGTAATGGGCATAGTAAATGGAACAACAAATTACATTTTGACCAAGATGGATGAAGATGGCGCAGCATTTGGCGATGTCTTGAAAGAGGCGCAGAAACTCGGCTTTGCCGAAGCCGATCCCACTGCAGATGTCGAAGGCATTGATGCTGCAGCGAAGGCGGCAATCCTTGCCAGCTTGGCATTCCATAGCCGGGTCAGCGATAGCGCAGTCTTTCGCGAAGGTATTAGCAAGATTTCTGCCACAGACATTGCCGTTGCAAAATCAATGGATCATGTCATCAAACTTCTCGCAATTGCTGAGCTCACTGCAAATAATGAGATCTCAGTTCGAGTCCATCCCACTTTAATTCCGCGCAGCCATCCACTTGCTGCAGTACGCAACTCTTTTAACGCAGTATTTCTGACTGCCGATTCTGCTGGAGATTTAATGTTCTATGGTCGCGGCGCAGGTGGTGCACCTACTGCCAGTGCAGTTCTCGGAGATG
Source organism: Actinomycetes bacterium (assembly GCA_037133535.1). Taxonomy (GTDB): domain Bacteria; phylum Actinomycetota; class Actinomycetes; order Nanopelagicales; family Nanopelagicaceae; genus WLQV01. Next base: position 21,125 of record JBAXNY010000004.1, on the reverse strand, counting down.
TGGTTGCAATTTCGCGCCACTTAGCAACTGGCGCAGTTGGCGCGCCAGAGAGTGACTATGCCGATCGCGCGATTGCACCTATTGGCCAGATAAAGACTCAATATCTCATTCGCCTCGATGTTGCCGATCGCTCGGGTGTTCTTGCTGCAATTGCCCAGTGTTTTGCTGACAATAAGGTCTCCATTCAGACAGTTCGCCAGAGTGGTCGCGGAAGTGATGCCGAGTTAATCGTGGTCACACATAGCGCTGCTGAAAGTGCACTTGCTGCAACAGTTGCCGCCCTTGGCAAACTCGACATGGTGCGCGATGTGGCAAGTGTGATTCGCGTTGAAGGTGGCGCATAAAAATGAAGCTGCCATTTAATTTTCCTAATGTAAATCTTCCCGGCAGTAAGCGTGGTTCTCATCAATGGCGTGGAGTCATTGAGGAATATCGCAAGCGCTTGCCGGTGAGTTCGAAGACTCCAGTAATCACTCTGCGCGAAGGTGGCACACCACTTATTCAAGCCCAACACTTATCTGAAATTTTAGGAAATGAAATTTGGCTTAAGTTTGAGGGCGCCAATCCCACTGGATCATTTAAAGATCGTGGCATGACCATGGCAATTTCTAAGGCAGCAGAGGATGGCGCTAAAGCTGTCATTTGCGCATCCACTGGCAACACCAGCGCAAGTGCTGCGGCTTATGCAACAAAGGCGGGAATGATTCCTGCGGTTCTGGTTCCACAAGGCAAGATTGCAATGGGCAAATTAGCGCAGGCAGTTATTCACGGCGCCACACTTTTGCAAGTTGATGGAAACTTTGATGATTGTTTAACGCTGGCGCGCGATTTATCTGAGCACTATCCAGTTGCACTCGTTAACTCAGTAAATCCCTATCGCATCGAGGGACAGAAGACTGCAAGTTTTGAAGTTGTAGACATGTTGGGCGATGCACCAGATCTTCATGTTTTGCCAGTGGGTAATGCTGGAAACATCACTGCATATTGGAAGGGTTACCAGGAATATCGCAGCGATAATATTTCGCGCCAATTGCCACAGATGTGGGGCTTCCAAGCTGCAGGATCTGCACCAATTGTTCTGGGCAAAATTGTTGAAAAGCCCGACACCATTGCAACAGCGATTCGGATTGGAAATCCAGCATCGTGGCAGCAAGCAATTGCAGCGCGCGATGAATCAGGTGGCTTAATAGATAGCGTTACTGATGAAGAAATTTTGAGCGCCTATCGCTTAATTGCTGGTCGCGAAGGTGTCTTCGTTGAGCCATCTAGCGCTGCTGGACTTGCTGGATTAATTAAGTACAAAGCCCTCGGTAAATTGCCTAAGGGAAAGCGCATTGTTATTACTGTGACTGGACATGGCCTCAAAGATGTTCAATGGGCGCTAGAAGGTGCAGCAGATCCAGTTGTGGTTCCAGTTAACGCTGAGGCAGCAGCGGCTGCGCTGGGTTTGGCGAAGTAGAGTTACATCATGGTGAAGCCAACTTTTCGCGCAACTCCGATTAAGGTCACCGTTCCTGCAACAAGTGCAAATCTTGGTCCTGGCTTTGATTCACTAGCCCTGGCAGTAAATCTCTTTGATACCTACATTGCTCAGATTCTCGACGATGTGGAATTTGATATTGATGTAGTTGGCGAAGGCGCCGCAGATGTGCGCACTGATGAGAAGAATTTAATTATTCGCTCGATGATGGCTGGCTTTGAATTTATGGGTGGTAAGCCACGCGGCATTGCACTTCGTGCCATGAATGTGATTCCCCATGGCCGTGGCCTTGGTTCATCGGCTGCGGCAATTGTTGGCGGCCTCTCACTCTCACGTGCAATCATTCTTTCCGGCAATGAGCGCATGAGCGATGATGAGTTACTGAATTTAGCGACTGAAATTGAGGGCCATCCCGATAACGTTGCAGCGGCTTTGCTTGGTGGTGCAACGATTGCGTGGCAAGAGATTCAACATGGTGAGAATTTGGCGCGAGCGGTAAAGATTGCAGTAGATCCACGAATTCACGTTCTTGCCTTCGTTCCTAAGAATGCTCTCTCCACATCTAAGGCGCGCAAACTTCTGCCTGAGAGCATTTCGCATAAGGATGCAACTACAAATTCCACACATACCGCCCTACTTGTTCATGCACTTGGTTCCCGCCCAGATCTGCTCTTCACTGCGACCCAAGATTTCCTCCATCAAGAGGCACGTAAAGAAGTGATGCCAAAGTCATATGCCTTGATGAGCAAATTGCGCAGTGCAGGCGTTGCCTCATTTATCTCTGGCGCCGGCCCTACTGTCTTGGTACTGCATAGCGGTGATAGCAATGAGATAGCGCAGATGCAGCAAGTTGCCGGCAGCGAATTTGAGATGAAGGACCTCGGCGTCTCGCCAATAGGCGCCGCCACCATTAACGCCTAAAAGAGCTGAGCCCGCGCCACTTATGCGGGAATTTGCTGTGCTTATCGTCCTCGGTGTAGCCTTATGCCATCAGATCAGCCAGTTAGTTTTACGGCAAGGCAACATCAATTCTGATAAATCCACTAAATCTTTACAAGTTCCATAAGTTCTACTAGTACGACAAACACAGAGCAGTACATACATAGCCATAAAAATCCGGATTAACCAGAAATTACTACGGAAAATCCCCCAACCTGAATCGAAGCGTGAATGACCGAAACAACACCAGTGCGTTCTGATAGCCCTGAGCTATCCGCCATGCTCTTGCCACAATTGCAAGAAGTTGCCAGCCAATTAGGAATTGATGGAGCAGCGAAGTTAAAGAAGGCAGCCCTCGTCGATGCAATTGCCGACCTGCAAGCCAAAAATCGCGAAGCCGCTAAGGCCGAACGCGAAGCCCGTCGCGCTGAACGCAATGCGAAGCGCGGAAATCGAAATGATAATTCTGAGAGTGATAGCGAAGGAGCTCCATCAGAGAGCGAGGCGCCATCTGATGATAATCGTGGCGAGCGAGGCTTTGGCCGTGATCGAGGTCGCGATCGTGGACGGGGACGTGACCGTGGCCGCGACCGTGATCGCGGTGGAAATCGTGAAGAGCGCGAGCCAGTTCTCTCCGATGATGACATTCTCGTACCAGTGGGCGGCTTAGTAGATATTTTGGAGAGTTATGCATTTATCCGTACTCAAGGATATTTGCCTGGCCCGAACGATGTTTATGTATCCAATCAACAAGTACGCCGCTTTGGTCTGCGCAAAGGCGATGTTGTTACAGGATCAGTGCGTCAACCACGTGAAGGTGAGCGCAAAGAGAAGTTCAATGCCCTCATCAAGCTCGACACTATTAATGGTGTAGATCCAGAAGAGGCGCGCAATCGCGTTGAATTCTCCAAGTTAGTTCCGCTCTATCCGCAGGAGCGTCTGCGCCTTGAGACTGAGCCAGGCATTCTTACTACTCGCGTTATCGATCTGATTGCACCAATTGGTAAAGGTCAGCGCGGACTTATTGTTTCGCCACCAAAGGCTGGTAAGACCATGGTCTTGCAGGCAATTGCTAATGCGATTACAACTAATAACCCTGAGTGTCACTTGATGGTGGTCCTCGTTGATGAGCGTCCAGAAGAAGTTACCGATATGCAGCGCTCTGTTAAGGGCGAAGTTATTGCATCAACTTTTGATCGCCCAGCCGATGATCACACCACTGTGGCCGAACTTGCGATCGAGCGCGCAAAGCGTTTAGTAGAACTTGGCCACGATGTGGTTGTACTACTTGATTCGATTACTCGCTTGGGTCGCGCATACAACATTGCAGCTCCAGCATCTGGCCGCATTCTCTCCGGTGGTGTGGATTCAGCTGCGCTCTATCCACCTAAGAAGTTCTTTGGTGCCGCTCGAAACATTGAAGAGGGTGGCTCACTTACTATCTTGGCAACTGCGCTAGTGGAAACTGGCTCACGTATGGATGAAGTGATTTTCGAAGAGTTTAAAGGCACTGGAAATATGGAACTTAAACTCGATCGTAAAATGGCAGATAAGCGAATCTTCCCAGCAGTTGATGTTGATGCATCTGGTACTCGTAAAGAAGAAATTCTTATGGGCAGCGAAGAGCTCAACATTGTCTGGAAGTTGCGCCGTGTGCTTCATGCACTCGAGCCACAAGCTGCGCTCGAACTTCTCCTGGAGAAGATGAAGGGCACTAAGTCCAATGTGGAGTTCTTGATGCAGATCCAGAAGACCACCGCGGGCCCTAACGAAGGTTAATTCCCGCAGCAATTTGGGTATCTCCGCACCGTCGGGTTACCCTTACCCTCCCAGCTGGTTCACGAGAAGCAGATCACTTCTGAGCCTCGACCCAGCGCTTACGAAAAGGTGAAGTAATGAAGTCCGAGATCCATCCAGAGTACAAAGAGACCCAAGTAACTTGTGGTTGCGGTGAAAAGTTTGTTACCCGCTCAACTGTTGCGAGCGGTTCAATTTATGTTGAAGTCTGCTCGGTCTGTCACCCCTTCTACACCGGCAAGCAACGCATCCTCGATACTGGTGGCCGCGTAGCGAAGTTCGAAGAGCGCTTTGGTAAGTCAGGCGTTAAGTAGCTTTTAGTTAAAGACCGCTGACCCGCGCTCGCAAGGAATTGCGCGCAGGTCGCGGTCTTTTTCATTTCAGGAAAGATTTATTAAGTTTCGAAAAACGCATTAGCTTCGTGAAGGGAGAGTCAAATGACGCAGAGCAATGAACGTTTCGCCTCCGCTGATTCTCTCGTTGCCGAATATAAGGATTTAGAAGCGAAGATGGCCGATCCATCAATTCACGCCGATGCGGGCAAGGCGCGTTTGCTTGGCCGGCGTTATGCCCAACTCGGCCCAGTTGTTGCCGGCTTTCATGAGTGGCGCAAGTTAGTTGATGACTTAGCAGCTGCAAAAGAGTTAGCAGAGGCAGATCCAGATTTTGCCAGTGAAGTAGAAATTATTTCTGCGCAATGCGATGCAGCAGGAGAGCGATTAGAAGAGTTACTTCTTCCGCGCGATCCCAATGATGATCGTGATGTTATTTTGGAAATCAAAGCGGGTGCAGGTGGCGATGAATCAGCGCTCTTTGCTGGTGATTTACTTCGGATGTACCTGCGTTACGCGGAAAAGCATGGTTGGAAGACAGAGATTATCGATGCAACTGAGAGTGATCTCGGTGGCTATAAAGATATTTCTATGGCAGTGAAATCCAAGGGAAATCCTGAACCTGGTAAATCTCCTTATGCCCGGTTGAAATTTGAAGGTGGTGTGCATCGCGTGCAACGTGTGCCAGAAACTGAATCACAGGGGCGGATTCATACCTCAGCCGCTGGTGTTTTAGTTCTGCCCGAAGCTGAAGAAGTTGATGTAGAAATTATTCCGAACGATCTACGTATCGATGTGTATCGCTCAAGTGGCCCAGGTGGCCAGAGCGTTAACACCACTGACTCTGCAGTGCGTATTACCCACGTTCCAACGGGCATCGTTGTTTCTTGTCAGAATGAGAAGAGCCAATTACAAAATCGTGAATCTGCGATGCGAATTCTGCGCGCACGTATGTTGGCAGCTGCGCAAGAAGCAGCCGAAGCTGTGGCATCTGCCGAGCGCAAGAGCCAAGTTCGCACCGTTGATCGCAGTGAGCGAATTCGTACCTACAATTTTCCAGAGAATCGCTTGAGCGATCACCGCGTTAATTTCAAAGCTAATAATCTCGATGCCGTACTCAATGGTGAACTCGACCCAGTTATACAATCGTTATTAGATGCAGATAAAGCGGCGAAGTTAGCTGACACTGGAAAAGCTAAGTAAGCGAAAGTTATCTAGCGTGGATATTCGAGCAGAACTCAAGAGCGCAAAATTAGCGCTACGCCAAATAGGTGGCGAAGAGAGTGATGCCGAAATTTTACTTGCGCACACTCTCGGCATCACTCGGATGGAACTTCATAACGCAGTTCTTGTAGAACGCACTCTTGCGGCAATTTCTGATATTTCAGTTATTCATGATCACTACGATGAAGCGATTAATCGCCGGGTTAAGGGCGAGCCAGTGCAGTACATAACTGGCAAGGCATATTTTGCCGATTTGGAATTAGAAGTAGGAGCTGGCGTATTTATTCCTCGGCCAGAAACCGAGTTAATGATTGAGCCAATTTTAAAGCACATCAATAATCTGCAACAGGGCGCAGTAAGTGTGGTCGAACTCGGAGCCGGTTCTGGTGCACTCTCTATTGCTATTGCAGCTCAATCAGAGAAGGCGCGCGTTATCGCAGTTGAGAAATCAGAGGCGGCGCTGGAATGGTTAAAACGAAATATCTCGCGCAATGAAGTTGAAGTACGTGTGATTCATAGCGATGTGGTCGATGCACTGATTGATGTGAAATGCGATGTAGTCATGGCCAACCCACCTTATGTTCCTAGCAATGAAGTATTGCCACGTGAAGTCGTTGACTTTGAACCACACATCGCACTCTTTGGTGGCTCCGATGGACTTTCGGCACCGCGTGACTTTATCGCTGCAGCTGCGCGATTACTCAAAAGTGGTGGACTGCTTGTTCTCGAACATGGTGAAGAGCAATCTGCTGCGCTCGTTTCTGCAATGTCAGATAATTTCCTTGAAGTTATTGCCCATCACGACTTAAATGATCGTCCGCGCTGGATTAGCGCGATCCGGAGGTAGCGATGGTTGAGATTGTTTCCCTTGAAGTTACGGGGCAAGAGAGCGCTGTCGCTGCCGCTTTGAAGTGCATTACCGATGGTTACGTAATTGCAATTCCGCTTGAACATAGCTATGCCTTTGCTTGCAACGCATTTGATGAAGATGCAGTGCGCGCCATGCATGTGCTGCGCCATGATGAAATTGGAGTCGCAGCGCAAGTGATGCTCGCTAGTGCATCTGCTGCCTCTGGTATTTTGCGAAATACAACTTGGCAAGTTCAATCACTGATGGAAAATTTCTGGCCAGGCTTGCTCTCGATCAATGCTGCGCCACAACCTGGTTTGAAGTGGAACCTAGGAGATTTTAAAAAGTTAGATTTAATCTCAGTACGTGTGCCAAAGAGTGATTTTATGTTGGCACTTCTTGCGCAGAGTGGACCACTTGCAGTTGCCAGTGCAGTTGAAACAGGTAAAGCCCCGCGCCGTGAAGTCAGCGCTCTTGCTGAGTACCACGATGAGATTCCACTGATTGTTGATGGCGGCACTTTGCCCGAGGGGCCGGCCTCCACCATTCTCACCGCCCGAGATAACTCCATCACAGCAGTCCGCATCGGCGCTATTTCTCTTGCGCAATTGAAAGAAATTCAGCCGAGCGTTAGCGCTGCAACTTACTGATTTCCGATTAGGCTTACCGACATGTCAACGACTCCATTTTATGGTCCCGATTTCGACCAACTTTCCAAGCAAGATCCAGACATTGCTCAAGTATTGCTGCGCGAACTCAAGCGTCAGCAAGAGAATTTACAACTTATCGCCAGTGAAAATTTCACTTCGGCTGCAGTACTAGCCACGATGGGTTCGACGCTGTCGAATAAATATGCCGAAGGTTATCCAGGCAAGCGTTATTACGGCGGCTGTGAAGAAGTTGATGTTGCCGAAAGCATTGCTATTGATCGCGCGAAGTCACTCTTTGGTGCAGAGCATGCCAATGTGCAGCCTCACTCTGGTGCCACTGCAAACATCGCGGTCTACTCTGCCTTTACCAAACCAGGAGATACCGTCTTAGCGATGTCCTTGCCACATGGTGGTCACCTCACACATGGTTCAAAGGTAAATTTTTCAGGTAAGTGGTTCAATATTGTTTCCTATGGCGTCCGTCAAGATAATGAATTGATCGACTATGACGAATTACGTGATTTAGCAATTGCTAACAAGCCAAAGATGATCTGCTCAGGTGCAACTGCTTATCCATCACTGATTGATTTTGAGAAGGTGCGCCAGATTTGTGACGAAGTAGGAGCGATTATGTGGGTCGATGCCGCTCACTTCATTGGCTTAGTCGCCGGAAAAGCGATTCCTTCACCGGTGCCTTTTGCCGATGTTGTTTCATTTACCACTCATAAAGTTCTGCGCGGGCCACGTGGCGGAATGATTCTCACCAAGGCAGAGCATGCCGCTGCAATTGATAAAGCGGTTTTTCCAGGTATGCAAGGTGGCCCAATCATGTCTGCGATCGCAGGCAAGGCAGTTGCACTCAAAGAGTGCGCAACTGCGGAGTACCAAAGCTATGCCAAGAACGTCATCACAAATGCTCAGGCACTAGCTGGTGCACTAGAAGCAGAGGGAATGCGCGCTGTCTCTGGCGGTACTCAAACTCATTTAGCTCTCATTGATATTCGCTCGACTGGCGTGACTGGAAAAGTTGCAGATGAACGATGTGGCGCGGCTGGAATTGTTCTTAATAAGAATGCCATTCCTTACGATCCACAAACACCTGCAGTGACCAGCGGTATTCGTGTCGGAACCGCGGCGACAACCACCCAAGGAATGGGTGCTGCACAGATGAAGACGATTGGTTCGCTCATCGCACGTGCGATCAAAACCGAAGATGCCCAAGTTGCTGCTGGCATTAAATCTGAAGTCCACTCACTGACTGCTCAATTTCCGATTTATCAGTAATTTTCCATCAGTGATTTTCACGGAGGAGCAGCTGAATGCGTGAGTACTTAGTAACTGCACTCATTGCGGCGCTAATTGCTTATGTTGCGACACCGTTAGTTATTAAAGCAGCACGTAGGTTCGGCGCTATTGCTGAAATTCGAAATCGCGATGTTCATAGCGTGCCAACCCCACGGTGGGGCGGTATCGCAATGTGGCTGGCGATGTCACTGACTTTCCTCATCGTAAATCACCTGCCCTTGGTGGGAAAATCATTTGGCCATGATGCACAAGGAATTTTCTTGGCTGCCACTTTTATTACTCTGCTTGGTGCACTCGATGATCGCTTCCAATTAGATGCGCTTACTAAATTAGCTGGCCAGGCACTTGCGGCCGGAATCTTATTGCTCTACGGAATTCAAATTTTATGGTTACCCATCAACGGTGTAGTTACTCTTCCGCAGAGCATCGGACAATTTCTCACGGTATTAATTGTCTTAGTCACAATTAATGCCGTGAATTTCATCGATGGTTTGGATGGCCTTGCCACTGGCATCGCTGCAATTTCGGCCGCTGCCTTCTTCGCCTTCTCGTATCTACTCGCTGTGGTTTATGGACTCAGTCGCGCTGGCTCACCATCACTGATTACTGCAGTTGTGGTTGGAGTCTGTGTGGGATTTCTTCCCTACAACGTGCACCCCGCGCGAATTTTCATGGGGGATTCTGGTTCGATGTTCTTGGGGCTGCTATTAGCCACATCTGCAATCACTTTGACTGGCCAAGTCGACGCCAATGCAATTTCAGCGGAGCGAGCTGGACCTACTTTGTTACCGCTGCTGCTTCCCTTTGCGGTATTAGCAATTCCACTGCTGGATTTCCTTTTGGCAATCATTCGCCGAGTGCGAGCAGGTAAGTCGCCATTTGCACCTGATCGAGATCACTTGCATCATCGCCTACTTGCTCGAGGCTTTAGCCATCAACGCACTGCGGTAATTATGTATTCATGGACTGCCACACTCGCAGTTCCAGTAACAATCGCAGCATTTGAACCGGTATGGGTTGCAGTGCTAGTTGCACTCGCACTTGGCGGCGCCACCTTTATTTTAAATTTTAAAAGGGGAAAAGTTTCACGAGCCGAAATTGGAGTAAGCGTATGAGCGAAGCAGCTGAACCATCAGTGGAGTTTGAAATGTGGAAAGGCGCACTCATCCCAGCAATAAGCGTGGGAGTAGTTGGTGTTATTGGCTGCACAATTACCCGCGGCAAATCTGGATTTATTGGAAGTTTGTTAGCAAATATCATTGTGGTCATCTTCTTTGCAATTCACTTAGTAATTTCAAAAGTTTCAACAAAGATGGATCCGATGATGACGATGGTTCTTGCGATGGTTTCCTACTTTGCCAAGATGCTCATTCTTGGCGCATTTCTCCTCTTAGTTGTGAAAAAGATCGCACCAGATACGCTCGATCGCCTCAGTTTCGGTGTAGTTGCGATTGCGATAACCTTTGCTTGGCTAGCTGGGGAGATTCGCGCCTTCTTGAAGTTGCGATTAACCCTTCCGATGCCCAAGAAGTAACTCCAGTTGAATTAACTCAGGCAGTAGAGGAGTACAGATGGCAATTGATGGTGAAAAGAGTAAGAAATCTTTACCCAGTGACAATGCGAAGGCCAGTGCAATTCGTGAAGATGGCGCCTTCTGGTCAATTTTCGCCTACTTGATATCGGGACTCGTTTTTTGGGGCGCTATGGGCGCCCTCGGCGATCACTTCCTCCACACCGGCTACCTCATTATTGTCGGCCTCGTTATTGGTCTCTCCGCAGGACTTGGCTTGATCTGGATGCGCTTTATCCGCCAGTAGCCTCACCCATTGCCTCACGGCCCATGGTTCTAAATCACACTTCGTAGTTTTGCGAAGACCGCCCGCTACCCCTAAGTTAGGGCTCGCAGGAGCGGTCCGACCCCCCATCTGACCCATCGCATTCGTCAGTAGAGGAGTAATCGCTTTGTCTGCCATGCTAATCAGAAGTGGTGCGGGTTTTACGCCACCTAGTAGCGCGGACTTCGATTTCAAGCCAATCTTTGGCAGCACAATCTTTACAACTAAACCAGTCTTTCTCTGTTTCCTCTCCGTTATTTTAATTGCAACTTTCTTTATTCTTTCGGCGCGTAAAGCTGCGATCGTTCCCTCACGTCTGCAATTTGCTGGTGAATCGATCTATGGCTTCGTCCGTGAAACTTTAGGACATGAAGTTATTGGCCACGAGTTCATGCGCTTTGTGCCATTCCTCTTCTCACTCTTTACCTTTGTTCTCACCAATAACCTCTTTGGAATTATCCCGTTCCTCCAATTCCCAACCATGTCGCGCATTGGTTTTCCTATTTCAATCACACTCTGCACATATGTTTGCTATCACTGGGTAGCAATTCGCAAGCATGGTTTTTTGAAGTACATGAAAGACATCTGCTTTATGCCAGGTATTCCTAAGCCGGTTTACTTGATTCTTACCCCAGTTGAATTTGCAACATATTTTGTGACTCGTCCATTGACTCTGGCAATGCGCCTCTTTGCGAACATGTTCGCTGGCCACTTGTTACTTCTGATCTTTACCTTGGGCGGCGAGTACCTGCTCAAGAGCGGTGCGATCTTGAAGGTGCTCAGCATCTTCTCCTTTAGCTTTGCCGTGGGCTTGAGTTTCTTCGAATTTGGTATCCAATGCCTTCAGGCTTACATTTTTACTCTATTAACTGCGCTCTACATCGCCGGAGCACTTGCCGACGAGCACTAACTAAATTTGGCCAAGCACCAGTTTGGTCATTACGTGAAAGGGAAAAGAAATGACAGGCACACTCGCAATCGTGGGCTTTGGTCTCTCGACCATTGGGCCAGGTACCGCAACTGGTTTGATCTTCGCCGCGTACATCAATGGCGTAGCTCGCCAACCAGAAGCACGCAGCATCCTGCAACCAATCGCATTCCTTGGCTTCGCACTTGCAGAAGCTTTGGCGCTCTTTGGTTTGGTTCTTGCATTCGTTTTGAAGTAAAAGTCCGTTACTAGTTCTAGGGAGCAAGCATGAGTGCACATCTTGTGATGGCAACATTGCATACTGCAGCAGAGGAAGTCGGACCTAGTCCGATCATTCCAAAGCCAGCAGAAATCATTGTTGGCCTCGTCGCATTCCTTATCCTCTTTTACTTGTTGCGTACCAAGGCGGTGCCTAAGTTTGAAAAGGCATACAGCGACCGTACCAATGCAATTCAAGGCGGATTAGAACGTGCGGAAATTGCACAACGCGAAGCAGAGATTGCTTTGCAGAAGTATCAAACTCAATTAGCTGATGCTCGCGGTGAAGCTGCGAAACTTCGTGAAGAGGCCCGTCAAGAAGGTGCTGCAATCATCGAAGCGATGCGGACAACTGCGCAAGAAGAGGCAGTTCGGATCACTGAGGCAGCAAAGGCTTCAATCGAAGCAGATCGCAAGCAGGCAATGAATGCACTTCTCGGTGAAGTGGGAACAATTGCTACGCAACTTGCCTCAAAGATTGTTGGCGAATCCTTGGAAGATCAAGCTCGCCAATCACGCGTTGTTGAGCGATTCCTCTCAGAGATGGAGAGTTCTAAGTAACTATGACGCTGGTGTTGAAGGGAACTAGTCGGCAATCATTTGCCGCAACTCGCACAAATCTAGATAAGCAATTAGCTTCGCTAGATTCAGCTGCGATTGTTGCGCTCTCTGCCGACCTCTTCACCATGGTTCGTACCTTAGATTCTTCACTTGCACTGCGCCGCGGACTTACAGATCCATCGCGCTCCGGCAGTGATAAGAGCACACTCGCAACCAATCTCTTTGGCAAGTCTCTCAACGGCAATGCCCTGACTGTTCTCAATCAAATGTTGCAAGTTCGCTGGTCAAGTCCCCGCGATCTCGGCGATGTTATTGAACTGCTTGCCATCGAAAGTGAAGCTGCAGCAAGTGAGAAAGATGGTTCGCTCGATAAGTTAGAGAGTGAGATCTTTGCATTTAGCGAAACCGTGTCTGGTGCACCAGAACTTCGCGCCGCTCTCTCCAATAAGACTATTAATGCAGGTCAAGCAAGTAAGAGTTCTGTGGTCTCTGCCCTCCTTTCTGGCAAAGTCACTGCAAACGCAATTCGCTTGATCTCGCAATTAATCGATCACCCACGTGGTCGCAACATCGAAAGTTGCTTCCGCGATATTGCAAGTGCTGTGAGCTCACGTCGTAATCGCTCCATCGTTCATGTTGCCAGTGCAACAGCGCTCAATGGAGATCAGATTGCACGACTTACCAAGGCGCTGGAGAAGGAAATTGGACGTAAAGTTCAAGTCAACGTAGCGGTAGACCAGAGCGTCATCGGTGGTCTCTCAATTCGCTTCGGTGATGAATTAATCGATGGCACAGTCGCATCTCGCCTAGGGAACGCATCGCGTTCACTTGCGAGTAAGAGCGCATAAGAATTTATCAATAGTAAGAATTAAGACCGAGATACAGAGGAGATAAAGATGGCCGAGATGACAATCCGACCCGAAGAGATCCGTGATGCCCTGGCAACATTTGCCAAGTCATACGATCCAGGCGTCGCCACTCGTGATGAAGTGGGAACAGTCACTGAAGCAGGTGACGGAATTGCTCGCATCGAGGGTCTGCCATCAACGATGGCTAACGAACTTCTCAAGTTTGAGAATGGCACATTGGCACTAGCGCTGAACCTCGATGTTCGCGAAATCGGTGCCGTTATTCTCGGTGACACAACTGGAATTGAAGAAGGAACACCAGTGCACCGCACCGGTGAAATTCTCTCGGTACCAGTTGGTGATGGCTTCCTCGGTCGCGTTGTTGATGCGCTGGGAAATCCGATCGATGGCAAAGGCGAAATTAAAGCCGAAGCCCGTCGCGCCCTTGAATTACAGGCACCATCAGTAGTTCAGCGCCAACCTGTTAAGGAGCCACTAGCTACTGGTATTAAGGCGATCGATGCGATGACTGCGATTGGTCGCGGTCAGCGTCAGTTGATCATTGGCGATCGTCAGACTGGTAAGACTGCAGTTGCGATCGACACCATCATTAACCAGCGTGATAACTGGAAGAGTGGCGATCCAAAGAAGCAAGTGAAATGTATTTATGTTGCGATTGGTCAGAAGGGTTCGACGATTGCGGCAGTACGTGGCGCACTCGAAGAGGCTGGCGCAATGGAGTACACAACAATCGTTGCCTCTCCTGCATCTGATCCTGCCGGCTTCAAATACTTAGCTCCTTACACCGGTTCTGCAATTGGTCAGCACTGGATGTATGCCGGTCAGCATGTACTTATTGTTTTCGATGATCTCTCCAAGCAAGCAGAGGCTTATCGTTCAGTCTCGCTCCTCTTGCGTCGCCCACCAGGTCGCGAAGCATATCCAGGAGACGTCTTCTACTTACACTCACGTCTACTCGAGCGTTGTGCAAAGCTCTCCGATGAACTCGGCGGCGGTTCGATGACTGGTCTGCCAATTATCGAAACTAAGGGCAATGACGTTTCTGCCTTTATTCCTACCAACGTAATTTCTATTACCGATGGTCAGTGCTTCCTTGAGACCGATCTCTTCAACGCAGGTGTACGCCCTGCTATTAACGTAGGTATTTCGGTATCGCGCGTTGGTGGTTCTGCTCAGACAAAGGCGATGAAGAAGATCGCTGGTCGTCTTCGCCTTGACTTGGCGCAGTTCCGCGAACTCGAAGCCTTCGCAGCTTTTGGTTCCGATCTCGATGCTGCATCAAAGGCGCAATTAGAGCGCGGTGCGCGCATGGTGGAATTGTTGAAGCAAGGTCAGTACTCACCATTCTCACTCGAGCATCAAATTGTTTCGATCTGGGCTGGTACTACTGGCAAGCTCGATGAGATTCCAGTTGCAGACATTCGTCGCTTTGAAGCGGAATTACTTGATTTCATGTCACGTGAGCGCAAAGCAACAATGGATGTCATCGCAACAACTCGCGAACTCTCCGATGACACAGTCAAAGCGCTAGAGGAAGGTGTCGCAGCATTCAAGACTCGCTTCGTATCTTCTGCATCAAAGGCGCTTAACGAAGCACCTGCAAAGGCGCTCGCTGGTGAAGGTCAAGAGAATGTTGTGAAGCAAGTTCCACCGGCGGTGAAGAAGTAACTCATGGGTGCCCAACTCCGCATTTATCGCCGACGAGTTCGATCCGTCAAAGCGACTAAGAAGATTACGAAAGCAATGGAGCTCATCTCCGCTTCTCGTATCGTCAAAGCGCAACAACGGGTCGCTGCGTCAACTCCTTATGCTGATGAGTTGACTCGTTCGGTAAGTGCTGTGGCAACTTATTCTTCAACTGACCACCCTTTGACGACGCCAAAAGAGAGCCCAAAGCGCGCAGCGATTCTGATTATTACTGCAGATCGCGGCATGGCTGGTGCTTACTCTAATAATGCGATTAAAGAGGGAGAGCAATTAGCTTCACTGATTCGCTCACGTGGTTTGGAAGTTACCTCTTATCTAGTGGGACGCAAGGCAATCGGTTATTACAAATTCCGTAATCGCCCGATTGCCGGTTCATGGAGCGGTTTCTCTGACACACCAACTTATGCTGATGCGAAAGAAGTTGCAGATGCGTTGATTACAGCATTCCTTGCCGATAGCGATAGCGAAGGCCATGGCGTTGATGAGATTCACATTGTTTATACCGAGTTTCAATCGATGATGCTCCAAAATGCGATGGCGAAGCGGATGCTTCCCTTGGAAGTTGTTGAGACTGAAGTTCCTACTTCAGCCCTACTTCCGATGTATGAATTCGAACCAAGTGCAGAAGTGGTACTCAACTCGTTGTTGCCACGGTATGTAGAGGCTCGAGTATTTAACGCAATGTTGCAATCTGCAGCTTCCGAGCATGCAGCGCGACGTCGCGCGATGAAGTCAGCAACTGACAATGCTGATGAACTCATCAAATCTCTAACCCGATTGGCAAATGCGGCTCGTCAGGCCGAAATTACCCAAGAAATCAGTGAAATTGTTGGCGGCGCAGATGCGCTTGCCTCTGTTAGCGCAGGGAGTGAATGATGTCGACCCAAGTAAAAAGTAACGGCCGCGTAGCCCGAGTTATCGGACCGGTGGTGGATATTGAATTCCCCGCGGATTCGATGCCTCCGATCTTTAACGCGCTCCATGTAGAAGTGACGATGAGCGGTACAACTCGCACACTCACTCTCGAAGTAGCACAGCACATTGGTGACAACCTCGTGCGCGCGATCTCCATGCAACCAACTGACGGCATGGTTCGCGGCGCCGAAGTAAGCGACACTGGAACACCAATTAGCGTTCCAGTTGGCGATGTCACCAAGGGCCACGTGTTCAACACACTCGGTGAGTCCCTCGATGTACCAACCTCTTCACTCGACATCAAAGAGCGTTGGCCAATCCACCGTAATGCACCAGCTTTCGACCAACTCGAATCAAAGACTGAAATGTTCGAGACTGGTATCAAAGTTATCGATCTACTTACACCTTATGTAAAGGGTGGAAAGATCGGCCTCTTCGGCGGCGCCGGTGTAGGTAAGACTGTTCTTATTCAGGAAATGATTTATCGCGTAGCAGAAAACTTCGGTGGTGTATCTGTATTCGCCGGTGTTGGTGAGCGTACTCGTGAAGGTAACGACCTATTCCTTGAAATGACTGAGACTGGTGTTATCAACAAAACTGCCTTGGTCTTCGGTCAGATGGATGAGCCACCAGGAACGCGTCTTCGCGTTGCACTCTCTGCACTCACAATGGCGGAGTACTTCCGCGATGTGCAGAAGCAGGATGTGTTGCTCTTCATCGACAACATCTTCCGCTTTACTCAAGCAGGCTCTGAAGTATCAACACTTCTTGGCCGTATGCCATCTGCAGTGGGTTACCAGCCAACACTTGCCGATGAAATGGGTCAATTGCAGGAGCGCATTACATCTACTCGTGGTCACTCGATTACATCGATGCAGGCAATTTATGTTCCTGCCGATGACATCACCGACCCAGCTCCGCACACCACCTTCGCTCACTTGGATGCAACAACTGTGTTGTCTCGTCCAATCTCTGAACTTGGTATCTATCCTGCGGTAGATCCACTCGATTCATCTTCACGTATCTTGGATCCTCGCTACATCGGCGAGAACCACTTCCGTGTTGCTAACCGAATCAAGCAGATCTTGCAGCGTTACAAGGATCTCCAAGACATCATCGCAATTCTCGGTATCGATGAATTGTCAGAAGAGGATCGCATCTTGGTAGGTCGCGCACGTCGTATTCAGCGCTTCTTGTCACAGAACACATTCGTTGCGAAGGTCTTCACTGGTCTTGATGGATCATTCGTTCCACTAGCCGACACAATCGCAGCATTCGAAGCACTTGCTGATGGAAAGTACGATCACGTTCCAGAACAGGCATTCTTCATGTGCGGTGGTCTCGACGATGTTGAGCGCAGAGCTGCAGAATTGGCTAAGGCGTAATACACCGTGGCCGGCAAATTACTCAACGTTGAAGTAGTTTCACCAGAGAAGCGAGTCTGGTCAGGAAAGGCGCAGATGA
Organism: Actinomycetes bacterium; assembly: GCA_037133535.1. Taxonomy (GTDB): domain Bacteria; phylum Actinomycetota; class Actinomycetes; order Nanopelagicales; family Nanopelagicaceae; genus WLQV01. Next base: position 4,011 of record JBAXNY010000004.1, on the reverse strand, counting down.
TTTCTGCGCGCACTCTCGATGGCGACATCGGAATTCTTCCTGACCATACTCAACTTCTCGGTGTACTTGTCGATGGAACAGTAGTAATTAAGGGCGAAGATGGCACAAAAAATGAATTCTCAGTACGTGGTGGATTTATTTCAGTGGCACACAATCAAGTCTCGCTCTTAGCTGAAACTACGGAGTAATTACTCAACCCTCGTAACATCTGCGCCGAGTGCTTGTAATTGCTCGGCGAAATTGGGATACCCGCGATCAACGTGGAAAGCATCATCGACAAAGGTAATTCCATCGCTGACTAAACCTGCCAGCACTAATCCGGCACCGGCGCGAATATCAGTGGCGACAACTGGCGCCGCCGAAAGGCGCAAAATTCCACGTATTGCTGCGTGATGGCCATCGATATTGATTTGGGCGCCTAGGCGAATCAATTCATTAACAAACATAAATCGACCTTCGAATACATTCTCGGTCACTATCGCATCGCCAACTGCAATTGCATTGAGCGTGATGACCATCGGCTGTAAATCAGTGGGAAAGCCAGGATAGGGAAGGGTTGCAATATCAATTGCTTGCGGGCGATTCTCCATGTGCACACGAATGCCATCCGTAGTTGTAGTTACAACTGCGCCGGCAGAGGCTAATTTCTCCAGCGGAACTTCTAAGTGTGAAGCGTTAGCGCCGCGAATCGTGATGTCGCCTTGCGTCATTGCTGCCGCAAAGGCCCAAGTACCAGCAACGATGCGATCGGGAATTGTTTCATGGGTGGTGGGTGAGAGTTCCTTCACCCCGGTAATAGTAATTTTTGGCGAACCAAGGCCTTCGATCTTTGCACCCATTGCAATAAGGAATTCGCCAAGATCAACTATGTCAGGTTCGCGCGCAGCATTATCAATAGTTGTTACACCCTTAGCAAGAACCGCTGCAGTCATAATATTTTCGGTTGCGCCAACGCTCGGAAAATCGAGAACTATTTCGGCGCCACTAAGTCCATTAGGTGCGGTAGCAACGACATAACCATGCTCATTATGAATCTGCGCACCGAGTGCTTCTAAACCTTTGATGTGAAAATCTAAGCCACGCGATCCAATTGCATCTCCGCCGGGTAGCGCAACTTCTGCTGCACTCATTCGAGCAACGAGTGGACCTAATACGTTAATCGATGCGCGCATCCGACGCACCAAATCATATTCAGCGCGGTGTGAGAGTTTCTCTGGAACAGTAATCTTTACTTCAGCGGCGCCATGCACAACTGTGCAGCCGAGTCTGGTGAGTAACTCCGCCATGATGTCGACATCAGCAATATCTGGCACATTGCGAATAATTGAGATGCCTGGCGCAAGGAGCGCCGCAGCCATTAATTTCAGCGCCGAATTCTTTGCACCGGAGATCTGTACCTCACCATGAAGGCGGGCACCACCTACGATGCGAAAGCGTGCGACCACGGCAGCTAATCTCCTTGAATCCCATACTCGAAATTTCCCTTTCGAGTGGTCACATCGTAACTGTCCTAATAGGCTCTCCCCATGGTTCATCTCACGCGTATCTATACAAAAACTGGCGATGACGGCACTACCTCGTTGGGGGACATGAGTCGCACCTCTAAAAATGATCCACGACTTGAGGCCTATGCCACTGTCGATGAAGCCAATTCCTCGATCGGCGTTGTCCTTGCGATGGGTGAAATTTCTGCCGATGTTCGCGCCCTCTTGGTGCGCATTCAAAATGATCTCTTCGATGTTGGCGCAGATCTCTGTACGCCAGTCTCTGATGCACCAGCCTTTGAACCGCTCCGTGTTCTTGAATCACAAGTTGTCTATCTTGAAGAGCAGATTGATAAGTACAACGAAGATCTAGAAGCGCTTCGCTCATTTGTACTTCCATCTGGAACACCAGCAGCTGCGCTACTTCATGTAGCACGTACCGTTGTTCGTCGCGGCGAGCGTTGCACATGGGCGGCAATTCATGCATTTGGTAGCGGAGTTAATCCACTCACAGCAAAATATCTCAATCGCCTCTCAGATTTACTCTTCGTCCTAGCTCGCACTGCAAATAAAAAAGATGGCGATCAACTCTGGGTTCCTGGGGCTAATCGCTAACTCTTCGTAACTGAAGGCGATGGTGTTGGACCATCAATACTCTGGTAACTCTGGGTATTGCGGTTTTCCGGTGGCGTGCCTCGAGTGCAGACAACTTTAATTGGCTTCACTTGATACAACTTTGAACCGTTAAGTAATTCACCCGAAATCAGATAGACCAGAGCCTCTTGTTTAGGATTGGTTGCACCCGTAACTGAGGTCAGAGTTCCTTTCACGCTGAGCACGGTGCTGCTCTCTGAAGTAGGACCATAAACCGTGGAGGTAATTTCCCACCAGCCACAGCCATAGGTAGAGACAACTTGTATCGCGCTGCACGCAAATTTGGTACAAGCCTGTTTTTGATAATCAGTTAGAAAGAAGTATTTCTTATTGAGATCTGATGCGACAAGATCAGCGCTAGGAACTTTCTTTCGCACATAAATATCTGGTGATGCCGCATTATCGACTACCCAGCCTAGCTTCACGCTAGGAGGCCAAACTGGCTTAGGCAATGGTGTGACTTTCACATTCTTTCGCTTTCGCACAACACGCTTCTTCACTACTGGTTTCTTCACTACTGGTTTCTTCACTACTGGTTTCTTGGCTACTGGAGCTTTTGTACTCGTACTTTTGGGAGCTGCCTTTACGGTGGCTTTAACGCTGGCTTTAGGAGTGGCTTTAACGCTGGCTTTAGGAGTGGCTTTAGAAGTAGGCGCAGCCCCTGCTGGTGTCATGGAGAGCGAAATGGCGCAGGCAAGAAGTAGTACTTTCGCCTTCATAGCTAATTACTCCAGCGGAATTTTTTAATGGCAAAAATTAATCCCACAACTAGCCATGCGACAAGAACGGCGCAGGTGCGCCCATTCTCCCAAGAGTGGGCAACTTCCTGTGAAGTAAATGAGTCAGGCAAGAAGACTGATCGCATTCCTTGAGTGAGCCATTTCAAGGGAAAAATCGCAGCAACGTGTTGCATCCACGATGGCAATTGAGTAAATACAAAGAAGACGCCGCTAAAGAATTGCAAGATAATCACAATGGGCGAAACGATTGCTGAGGCACCACGACCACTCTTAGGAACGATAGAAAAGGCGATTCCTAGGACAGTGGCAGTTGCTGTTCCAAGGAGAGTGAGCCAGAGGAAGGTAAACCATTTGCCAGCGCTTGTCGGCAGATTAAGGCCAAAGAAGGCGACGCCAAATCCGAGCAGAAGAACAATCTGGGCAATCATGCTTGCCATCACCAGAAGTGCTTTACCAATGAAGTAACTTGCAACTGGCATAGGCGTACCGCGTAAGCGCTTCAATGAACCGAAATCTCGCTCAAGTGGAATCACAATGGCTAATTGCTGAAAGCCAGAATTTACAAGTCCCGATGCAATCATTCCTGCCACAAAGTACTGGCTAAATGTGACACCAGGTGCGATGGTATTTTTAAAGACTGAGCCAAAGATCATTAAGAGAATTAATGGAAAGAAAATGGTGAAGACTACAGATTCACGCTGTCTCATGAATTGGCGGATCTCTAATGCGCCACGTTGGAAGCCAAGTGCCACTGTGCTTGGTAGGCGGTTCATTGCGCGCCACCAATCATGGTGAGGTAAACATCTTCGAGGGTAGGGCGAGAGATCGTTAGGCCAGGAATTTCTCCAGGAAATTGCGACGCCAAGCGTTTAACAAGAGCAGTAGGTTCACTGCTCTCTTCGCTACGAATTTCGCCATTTTCTAGCCACTGCACTTTGGTGAGCGAGGTTGAACGCCCGCCAAGCTTCTGAGGCGTAGCAATCTCCAAAATCTTTCCATGGTTAATTACTGCCACTCGATCAGCTAGCGCTTCTGCCTCATCGAGATAGTGAGTTGTAAGGAGAATCGTTGTGCCATCAGATTGAAGCGAGCGAATAAGTTCCCAAAATGCACGGCGGGCTTCTGGATCAAAG
>JBAXNY010000003.1:0-27481 GCA_037133535.1 Actinomycetes bacterium | reverse complement strand
ACCTGCATGGCATGCAGGGGGTCAGGGGTTCAAATCCCCTTAGCTCCACATGAGTAATAGTGAATCAGTGAAAATTCCACGTGGGTGGAGTGCGAAGAATATTGCCTCGCAAAGTGGCAAGACCTTTTTAATTACTGGTGGAACTAGCGGCATTGGTAAAGAGGCAGCCCGTGAATTAGTGCGAGCCGGTGGTGAAGTAATTATTACTTCTCGCGATGATCGCAAGGGTCAAGCAACTGTTGCCGAAATTGGCGGAAATATTTCCTCTCGTTTGCTCGAGCTAACTTCGCTTAAATCAATTGCTGAATGTGCTGCTGGAATTTCTAGTGAGATCGATGTTCTCATTCTCAATGCCGGAGTCATGGCGACACCATTTAAGAAAACCGATGATGGCTTCGAATTACAACTTGGAACAAATCATTTAGGGCACTTTGCATTTGCTGGCTTACTTCATAAAAAAGTACGCACTCGGATTGTCTCTGTTTCCTCCCTTGCCCATCGCATGGGAAATTTTGGGGATGGCAGCGTTGAAACAATTCGCAATTCTGCACTTGGTGTTGGTGAGTACAAAAAATGGGGCGCTTATGGGCGCAGCAAGTTAGCCAATCTACTTTTCATACACGAACTAGAGCGCCGCGCACGTAAATTGGGGCTGCCCTTTACAGCACATGCAGTTCACCCTGGATATTCCAATACCAATTTGCAATCGGTTGCATCCGTCATGCGCGGTGCCAAAGTTGAAACAATTGTGACTGAATTGATGAATCGCATCTTTGCCCAGAGCGCAGCAGCCGGCGCACTTCCTACGTTGGCCGCAGCTACTTATCCTCATTTATCTGGTGCTTCATTTATTGGGCCAGATCGCATCTTTGAATCACGTGGCACACCACGCCTTACCCGCGCCAATTCATTCGCATATGACCAAGAAGTCGCAGCAAATTTATGGAAAGTCAGCGAGGAACTCACCCACGTTAACTGGGGCTAAACTTCAGGTATGACTGAAGAGCGTGAGCACGCGGCATACGACTTTGCCTATGTGCAAGAGAAGTGGCTTCCAGTCTGGGATGAGAAGGCGCCATTTAGATCTGGCCGAGCCGATGATCCTCGCCCTAAAAAATATGTTCTGGATATGTTTCCTTATCCTTCTGGTGATTTACACATGGGCCATGCCGAGGCTTATGCGTTAGGCGATGTGATTGCGCGTTACTGGGCACAAAAAGGATTTAACGTCATGCACCCAATCGGTTGGGATGCATTTGGATTACCTGCAGAGAATGCGGCAATCAAACGCGAGATTGATCCAGCAATTTGGACCTATGAAAACATTGCAGTGCAGAAAGCTTCAATGCGCCGCTATGCCTGTTCCTTCGATTGGGATCGGGTATTTAATACTTGCGACCCTGAGTATTACCGCTGGAACCAGTGGATCTTCCTAAAGTTATTTGAACGCGGTCTTGCCTATCGCAAAGCATCTGCAGTTAATTGGTGCCCAAGTTGCCAGACAGTTCTTGCCAATGAGCAGGTAGTTGCTGGTGCCTGCGAGCGTTGCGATACCGCAGTTACTAAGAAGAAATTAACGCAGTGGTATTTCAAAATTACCGATTATGCCGATCGCTTGCTCGATGACATGCAACAACTCGAAGGCAATTGGCCCGAGAAGGTTCTTACTATGCAGCGCAACTGGATTGGCAAATCCGTTGGCGCAAATGTGAAATTCCAGATTGAGGGCTTTGACGAACCAGTAACGATTTACACCACTCGTCCTGACACGCTCTTTGGCGCGACCTTCTTCGTTGTCGCAGCCGATAGTGAATTGGCTGCGAAATTGGCTAGTGGAACTCCAGTTGAAAGAGAGTTCACTACATATTTAGAGAAGATTAAAGCTGACAGTGACATCGAACGCCTTGCAACAGATCGCCCTAAGAGTGGCGTCTTCTTACAGCGTTATGCAATCAATCCAGTCAATGGCGAGAAGTTGCCGATTTGGGCCAGTGATTATGTATTAGCTGATTACGGAACTGGTGCAATCATGGCCGTTCCTGCTCATGATCAGCGCGATTTAGATTTTGCAAAGGCGATGAAATTGCCAGTGCGCACCGTTGTTGCAACTGATGAGGAAGATCCAACTGCAACCGGTATTGCAACAGCTGGGGATGGCACACTCATCAACTCTGAATTCCTCAATGGAATGAAGAAAGATCAAGCAATTCCTGCGATTACTGAATTCTTATCGGGTAAGAATTTAGGGGAGAGTGCACGCAATTACCGCCTGCGCGATTGGCTAATCTCGCGCCAACGTTATTGGGGCACACCGATTCCAATTATTCACTGCCCTAAGTGTGGAGAAGTTCCAGTTCCGGAAGATCAATTGCCAGTGAAATTGCCGAGTGCGCAAGGTTTAGATTTGAAACCTAAGGGCACTTCGCCACTTGGCGCAGCAACAGATTGGCTCAACGTTGCCTGCCCTAAGTGTGGAGCTGCAGCGCAACGCGACACTGACACGATGGATACTTTCGTAGATTCATCGTGGTATTACCTGCGCTATGCCAGCCCGAATTCTGATACCGAACCTTTTAATAAAAAAGATGTTGAAACCTGGTTGCCAGTTGATCAATATGTCGGCGGCGTAACGCACGCAATCTTGCACCTGCTCTACAGTCGCTTCTTTACCAAAGTCCTCAATGACATGGGTCTACTTAATTTCAATGAACCATTTACCCGCTTGCTCAATCAAGGCATGGTTGTGATGGATGGCTCTGCAATGAGTAAGAGTCGTGGCAACTTAGTGCGCCTCTCCGATGAACTAGCCAACCACGGCGTTGATGCAATTCGTTTATCAATGGTCTTTGCCGGCCCACCAGAAGATGATGTGGATTGGTCCGATGTTTCACCAGCTGGTTCAGTGAAATTCTTAACTCGCGCATGGCGACTCTCTGGCGATGTCACGAGTGCACCTGGCGTTGATTTCACGAAGGGCGATCTCTCACTTCGCAAAGCAACACATAAAGCCTTGCACGATGCTGGTTTTGCAGTGGAATCATTTAGATTCAATGTGGCAGTAGCGCGCGTAATGGAGTTAGTAAATGCCACGCGTAAAGCGGTAGATAGCGGCCCTGGTGCTGGCGATCCTGCAGTACGCGAAGCAGTCGAAGCAATCGCGATCATGCTCTCACTGGTAGCTCCTTACACAGCCGAAGAGATGTGGGAGCGCCTTGGTCATAAACCTTGCGTTGCACTTGCCGGTTGGCCTGCAGTTGATGAATCACTTCTTGTCGCAGATTCAGTTGAAGCGGTCATTCAAATCAATGGCAAGATCAAAGAGCGGATTCAAGTACCAGCAACTATCTCTGATGCTGAAATTGAAGCCCAAGCCCTCGCCCTTCCTGAAATTGCAGCGGCACTTCAAGGTGAGAGCATTGTAAAAATCATTGCTCGTGCACCCAAGCTTGTGAACATCGTCATTAACAGCAAGTAACCCTTCACAGCGTCGCATCCTTTTTTAAACGGAGAGATCTCTCTCAGATTGACTCGCACCATGTTCAATTTCTCATTCTTTGAAATCTCAACAATGCAGCGGCGAATCCTTAGCGGAATTGGCCTTGTTGCAATCGCTGGATCAATCTTTCTCTTTCGCCACAGTAAATCTGAGGAAATTGCGCTCCTTCCACCTCCCATAACAACGGTTGCGGCGATGATCACTGTCGATGTCTCAGGAGAAGTCAATCAACCCGGTGTCTATTCACTTCCGGCAAACTCTCGTGTCTTTGATGCGATCAAGGCGGCAGGTGCTGCGCGAAGTAGCGCTGATCTCTCCACCGTTAACCAGGCAAGAATTGTGAGAGATGGTGAGCAGATTTACGTAGATTCAAAAATCGCCGGAGGAAGCCGCGTTGCAAGTACAAAGCGCGGCCCCATCAACATCAATCGCGCTAACGCTAAAGATTTAGAAGCACTTCCTGGGATCGGACCAGTTCTTGCCAATCGCATTCTTGAGTACCGAAAATTGCATGGCTCATTTGTCACAGTCGATGAGTTGCAGAAAGTTCCAGGAATTGGTGGCAGTAAATTCAGCCAGCTCAAGAGCAAAATCACTATCTAATTGATTATCGCGCCCTCACCATTGGGGGCTTCCTCTGGTTTGGCGCGCTTTCACAGAGTTTTCTAGCACCTTGGCAAGGGGCGCTAATTTCTCTACCGATCTTTCTCTGGGGAACTTTTAGAAAGAAGTACCTTCTTTCGCTCTTAGCTGTAACGCTTCTGATTGGCGTAAGCCTGCTCTCTCTTCGCCAAATGGCGATGCAGGATAGTGAGTTACATCGAGCAATTGGCAATAGCGCTCATCTCACATTGCAAATGACAACTGATCCAGTTGAGTCAGCACCAAAGGTAAGTGGCTCCTATCGCCGCACCGGTAGCTACTCCTTTCTTGCAACTGCAATAGAAATGGATGGTCTACACCTGCGTGTTCCGGTGAGAGTGATTGCAGATCGAAGCGTCGCAGCTCTCTTGCCAGGTCAGAAAATCGAAGTAAGTGCACAAGTACGAAGCAGTAGAGAAGTTCGAGTGGCAGCCCTGATACTTGCGCGAGATGTAAGAGTTCTTAGCGGGCCATCCGCATGGAGCAGAACACTCGGAGAGATTCGATTGAGCTTTCGAAAGCTCTCACGCGGCGAGGATTCTGGCGCACTAATTCCTGGCATGGTCTTGGGCGATACATCGCTGCAGAGCGCCGACTTTAAAGTTGCAATGCGAAGAAGTGGGCTGGCACATTTAACTGCCGTAAGTGGCGCAAATTTTGCAATTGTTTCTGCATTCCTACTCTGGCTCTCACAATGGATAATTCGAAAACTCTGGGTGCGAATGACGCTAACTGGAGTAGTGCTGATCGCTTTCATTTCACTTGTGCGACCATCGCCCTCAGTCTTACGAGCCGCCGCTATGGCCGCAGTCATATTGTTAGCCAGAGGATCGGGCCGGCAGAGCGATTCAATACCTGCACTTGGCTTTGCAATCGCTGCAGTAATTCTCATCGATCCTTGGCAGAGTCGAGATCCAGGATTTGCCCTCTCTGTATTAGCAACAGCGGGACTACTCCTTCTCTCACCAAAAATTACTGAGTACTTCCAGAAATTTCTACCAGAGCGCTTGGCTAGTGCACTCGCACCACCGATTGCAGCTATCTCACTCTGCACACCCGTTTTAGTTGCGATTTCAGGTTACATCGCACCGATTGCAGTAGTAGCAAATGTAATTGCTGCACCACTAGTTGCACCAATAACCGTGATTGGTTTTATCGCTGCACTCCTTGCTCCATGGTGTGGGGCTGCGAGTTCCTTTCTGATATTTCTCATTAAATTTCCAGCCACAGTAATCGTCGGGGTTGCGCATTGGAGCGCAGGCTTTCCAGTTCTGACAATTGGTACTGGTTTGCGCGGATTCATTCTTGCAATTGTTGGGGGCACTCTCTTTCTTGTCCTCTATAAACGTTGGGGCAAGAGAGCCCTCATTGCAATAGTCATCACACTCTTACTTCTAGCTTCAATGCTCTGGTTCACTCGCTGGCCTAATGGTGAGTGGAGTATTGCAAATTGCAATGTCGGACAGGGTGATTCATTAGTCATTAATTTAGGTGCCCATCGCGCAATCGCATTAGATGTTGGCCCTGACCCAGTGTTGGAAGATAAATGTCTTCGCGGGCTGGGGATTACCGAGATTTCACTTCTTGTGATTTCACACTTTCATGCAGATCACGTTGGGGGTCTGACTGGATTATTGAAAGGGCGAAAGGTTGGCAAGGTATGGATTTCATCGAACTTTGCGCCAGAGAGTGAAAGTAAGTTAGCTCTTGGGTTATTGCGAACATTGTCGATAGAGCAAGTTCATCAAGGAGATAAAGCAGAAATCTCCTCAGAAGTAGGTGCAATAAAGATAAGAGTCTTGTGGCCCAATTACATTGAGCAAAGTGTTAGCACCATGCCAAGTGATGGCTCTGCGATAAATAATTCCAGCGTTGCACTCATGATTGAGGCCCCAGAATTCTCACTCTTTGTCGGTGGCGACATCGAACCACCAGTTCAAGAAGAGTTACTGCCGTTAATTAAGAAAGTTGATATTTACAAAGTCAGCCACCATGGCTCGCGTTATCAATCGCTGCCTTTCATGACTGCACTCTCACCGCGAATTAGCCTGATCAGCGTGGGTCAAGGAAATCCTTATGGTCATCCTGCAGTTGAGACTCTTGCAGCCCTGACTAGACTCGGCAGCAGCGTTTATCGCAGTGATAAAGATGGCAACATTGCAATCTCGATCAAGCAGCATAAGATTTCGATCAAGCGAAGTGGAGGATGACATGAATACGATCTACCTCATCCTTGGCTCAGAGAGCGCACTAGCTGACCGTGCATTGACCAAACTCCTTGGCCAAGTCAAAGAAGAGAGCGCTGAAATAACCTCACTCTTCGCTAGTGAAGTATTACCTGGCGACATCTCGGATGCACTCTCACCATCACTATTTTCAGAGCGACGTGCTTTAGTGCTACGCGATCTCCAAGATTTAACGGAAGAGGGCAAAGAGGAATTAAGCACTCTGCTAGAGGCCCTAGATCCGACAATTACTTTAATTTTGTTACATAAAGGCGGCGTTAAGGGCAAAGCGTTGCTCGATCAGATCAAGAAACTCAAGCCAGAAATAATTCCCTGCGATCCGCTGAAAAAAGAATCCGAGAAGGAAGATTTCTTACGCAATCTCTTCTTAGATGGCGGTCGCAAACCAACACCCGGAGCAATCACCGCACTGATTAGCGCTATGGGAAATGATTTAGCAGAACTGACATCGGCAGTTTCACAGCTCATGAGTGATACTGCCGGTGCTATTGATGAAGCAGCGGTAAATAAATATCATCAAGGCAGAATTGAAACCACTGGCTTCGATGTTGCAGATGCAGCACTCAGTGGTCCTACACCTGCGGCGCTATTAGTTCTTCGACAAGCTTTAGCAACTGGTACTGATCCAGTAATGGTGACAAGTGCAATTGCCTCATCACTGCGTTCGCTTGCAAAAGTTTCTGGTGTAAGTCGTGGCGCCAAGTCATTTGAATTAGCTGGCCAATTAGGAATGGCGCCATGGCAGATTGATAAAGCTCGTCGCCAATTGAGTAGTTGGTCGCCGGCTGCGATCGCTCGAGCAGTCAAAGCGATTGCTCTGGCTGATGCGCAGGTAAAAGGGGCGGCAACCGACCCGATTTACGCACTTGAGCGCGCTCTGGCTGAAATTGGGGCGGCCCGTTCCTGATTTTGAGCGCAGGGGAGTGCGCTGGTAGCCTTACCTCGTTCTTGTGGACCAATCGGGTCCAACATGATTTCAATCAAAGTTCAGATGAAGAGGATCAATTTCGTGGCAAATATCAAGTCTCAGATCAAGCGCATCAAGACCAATGAGAAGGCACGCCTTCGTAACAAGGCAATCCGTTCATCATTGAAGACATCGGTTCGTAAGTTCCGCGATGTCCTTGCTGGCGGAGATCAGAAGGCGATTGCTGCTGAACTTCGTAATGCATCACAGGCACTTGATATTGCAGTTGCTAAAGGTGTGATTCATTCAAACCAAGCTGCTAATAAGAAGTCATCAATGGCGAAGACAGCTCAACAAGCTGGCGTTCGTTAATTTCTCACTGACTTTAACTGTGTAAGGCAGGACTCATTCGATGCCTGCAATTAACTCTGCCAAAGCCCCACAACCTGCGGCAACTTCGCCTGAGCAGATTCGAAATTTCTGCATCATCGCTCACATCGATCACGGTAAATCCACTCTTGCCGATCGCATGTTGGGAATTACTGAAGTCGTAGATCCTCGCAATATGCGCGAGCAATATCTCGATCGTATGGATATCGAACGGGAGCGTGGCATCACCATTAAGAGCCAAGCAGTTCGTCTTCCTTGGCGCTCTGGCCTCGATGGACAAGAATATATCTTGAACATGATTGATACACCTGGTCACGTCGATTTTACTTACGAAGTCTCACGCTCCCTTGCTGCATGTGAAGGTGCGGTACTTCTCGTGGATTGCGCGCAGGGAATTGAAGCGCAGACTCTGGCTAACTTGTATTTGGCCATGGAGAACAATCTACAAATTATTCCAGTGCTTAATAAAATTGATTTACCTGCCGCACAACCTGAAAAATTTGCCGCAGAGCTGGCGAAGTTAATTGGCTGCGAACCAGAGGATTGTCTTCGCGTATCTGGCAAGACTGGTCAAGGCGTAACTGAGCTTCTCGATCAAATTGTGAAGCAGATTCCAGCTCCTAAAGGTGATCCACTTGCACCAGCGCGCGCTCTTATCTTTGATTCGGTTTACGATGTTTATCGCGGTGTTGTCACTTATGTGCGCGTAGTCGATGGCCATCTCTCACCTCGTGATCAAATTCAGATGTACTCCACTGGCGTTCGCCACGAAATGCTTGAAGTCGGCGTGATCTCTCCTGAACCAATGCCCAGCAAGGGCTTAGGCGTTGGCGAAGTAGGTTATTTAATTACCGGCGTTAAAGATGTTCGCCAATCACGAGTTGGAGACACTGTTACCACCTATAACAATCCAACTAAGCATCCACTTGCTGGATACAAAGATCCCAAGCCAATGGTGTTCTCTGGGTTGTATCCACTCGATGGCGCTGATTACCCACTATTGCGTGAGGCCCTGGATAAGTTGCAACTCAACGATGCAGCCCTGGTTTACGAACCAGAATCTTCAGCCGCACTTGGCTTTGGTTTTCGCTGTGGCTTCCTTGGGCTACTGCACATGGAGATTGTCCGCGAGCGGTTAGAGCGTGAGTCGAATCTCAGTCTTATCTCCACTGCACCGAACGTGGTCTACAACGTAGTCATGGATGATGGCAAAAGCTTTGTTGTTACCAATCCCAGTGAATTTCCTGATGGCAAGATCACTTCAGTAAATGAGCCAATTGTGCGCTCTACCATTCTTGCTCCTAGTGAATTTATCGGAACGATTATGGAGCTCTGCCAAGAGCGCCGTGGTGTTCTGCTTGGCATGGATTACCTCTCCGAAGATCGAGTAGAAATTCGCTATACACTTCCACTTGCCGAAATTGTCTTTGATTTCTTCGATCAATTAAAATCTCGTACTCGCGGTTATGCCTCGTTGGATTACGAACCAATAAGTGACCAAGAGGGTGATCTTGTTAAAGTCGATATTCTCTTGCAGGGTGAAGCAGTCGATGCTTTTAGCGCAATTGTTCACCGCGATAAGGCTTATGCCTATGGCGTCATGATGACCGGAAAGTTACGCCAATTAATTCCGCGCCAACAATTTGAAGTTCCAATTCAAGCAGCGATCGGTTCACGAATCATTGCCCGCGAGAACATTCGAGCCATTCGTAAAGATGTTCTTGCAAAATGCTATGGCGGTGACATCAGTCGTAAGCGCAAACTCCTCGAAAAGCAGAAAGAGGGCAAAAAGCGCATGAAGATGGTGGGACGCGTAGAAGTGCCACAAGAGGCATTTATTGCCGCCCTTGCCACCGATGCAGATATTGAAAAGGCGAAAGCTGCACAAAAGTAGTAATTATGAATGGCGAATTAAGTTTCTACATTCACATTCCTTACTGTGTAAAGCGCTGTGGTTACTGCGACTTCAATACATACACTCCAACAGAACTTCGTGAAGGTGGAACTCTAGAAACGGTATCGGGAGATTACATCGATGCTGTACTTACCGAAATTCGCCAAGCCCGCGGTAAGACTGATGGAGTAGTACCAAGCATCTTCTTTGGTGGCGGAACCCCTTCGTTATTGCCGCCAGCAGATCTGGGTCGAGTAATTACAGAGATTCGCTCTTCGTGGCAATTAAGTAGTGATTGTGAAATTACCTTAGAAGCCAATCCTGATTCAGTCGATGAGGCAAAGTTGCAGCAACTACGAGCGGCTGGATTTAATCGAATCTCCTTCGGTATGCAATCTGCTGTTTCACACGTGTTGGCAACGCTGGATCGCACTCACAACCCAGCCAATGTTGAGAAGGCCGTTCTTGCAGCACGCAGTGCAGGTTTTGACAATGTCAGCGTCGATCTAATTTATGGTACTCCTGGTGAATCTTTGGCCGATTGGCGCACCACAGTTGAGAGCGCGCTATCGCTTCCAATCGATCACATCAGCGCTTATGCCCTCATTATCGAAACTGGCACAAAGCTAGCGGCGCAGATTAAGCGCGGTGATGTCGCATCCCCAATTGATGACTTAATGGCAGATATGTATCTGCTCATTGATGAACTTGCTGAGAAGAGCGGTCTGAGTTGGTATGAATTAAGTAATTGGGCAAAGCCTGGTTTTGGTTCGCGCCACAACATTGCCTATTGGCGAAATGCTAATTGGTGGGGCGCCGGCCCTGGTGCACATTCACATCTTGATGGTGTTCGTTGGTGGAATGTAAAACATCCCACTGCTTATAAAGAGCGTCTTGCACAATCACTTTCACCAGAACATGACCGAGAAGTTCTTACCGCTGAGCAGATTGCTACTGAGTCGATCATGTTGGGAATTCGGATGCGAGAGGGAATTAAGTTATCTGCGCTCTCGCCAGCACAATCTGCACTTCTGGCGCCATTTCATAGCAGTGGCCATCTCGATGATGCGGCGTGGAGTTCAGGTGCTGCGAGTCTGACCGCAACTGGTCGCCTCATTGCAGATCGAATCGTGCGAGAAATACTTCTGTAGTACCTTAACTACTCTTATGGAACCCCGCCGTTTAGATATCCTGCGCGCAATTGTCGATGAGTATGTCTCGACCCAAGAGCCGGTCGGATCTAAATCCATCGCCGATCGCCGCGGTTTAGGTATTTCGCCAGCGACAATTCGCAATGAGATGGCAGTCTTGGAAGATGAAGGTTTAATTACTCAGCCACATACATCGGCCGGGCGCATTCCTACCGATCTTGGCTATCGGGTTTTCGTCGATCAATTAGCCACTGTTAAACCACTCTCTAATGCAGAACGTCGTGCGATCGAAACCTTCTTAGAGGGAGCACTCGATCTCGATGATGTAGTGCTGCGAACTGTGCGATTACTAGCTGATGTCACCAAACAAGTTGCGGTCGTTCAGTACCCATCAATGATTAAGTCTCGTGCCCGCCACGTAGAGCTAGTTGCTGTCACTTCGTCGCGCCTGATGTTGATTTTGATCACCGATGCTGGGCGAGTTGAACAACGCGTGATTGATTTTATGAAGGATCTTTCAGAGATTTTCCTGACAACGCTGCGCACTCAACTCAATAATGCAGTTGTAGGCCAACGCTTACCTGAAGTTGCCGAGCGTCTGAATTCGCTTTTGGATACATACGGACCGAATGATCGCCGCGATGTTGGTTTAGTCATTGCAACTTTGATTGAAATGGCACTTGAAAAGCCAGAAGAGAAAGTGGTTCTGGCTGGCACTGCCAACTTGGCTAGATTCAGAGAAGATTTCTCGGCTCAGATCCATCCCATTTTGGAATCGTTGGAAGAGCAAGTGGTTCTGCTGCGTTTACTTGGCGATGTTACTGACACCGTTAAAGTTCGCATTGGTCACGAACAGAGTGAGAAGAAGTTGCAGCAGACAAGTTTGGTTACTGTTGGTTATGGCGCAGAGAGCTCACCACTGGGAGCACTTGGCGTTATCGGGCCTACCCGTATGGATTACGCAGGTTCAATTGCGGCAGTCTCTGCAGTTGCGCGCTATGTGGGAAGGTATTTAGGTGAGAGTCAGTAATGGCTGATTTATATGATGCTTTAGGTGTTGCACGCGATGCAGATCAGAGTGAAATTAAAAGTGCCTACCGCAAATTAGCGCGAGAGCTACATCCCGATGTGAATCCAGATCCACATACGCAAGAGCGCTTTAAAGAAGTTACTGCTGCATATGAAGTATTGAGTGATCCGCAGAAACGTCAGCGCTATGACATGGGTGGCAACGGCGGTATGGGCGGCGCTAATTTTGGTGGCTTTGGTTTTGGCGACATCATGGATGCATTCTTTGGTGGTCAGACTGGTGGACGTGGTCCACGTCCACGTATGCGCGAAGGTCAAGATGCACTTATTCGTATTGAAGTCTCACTCGATGAAGCATGTTTTGGAACGGAACGAGAGATCACAGTCGAGAGCGCAGTTGCTTGCACTAAGTGCGATGCCACTGGTTGCGCCGATGGATCGGATCCAACAGTCTGTGCAATCTGCAAAGGTCGCGGTGAAACGCAACAAGTAACGCGCTCATTCATCGGGCAAGTAATGACTTCGCGCCCCTGCGCAAATTGCCAAGGTTACGGAACAGTGATTCCTAATCCTTGTCGTGAATGTGCCGGAGATGGTCGAGTGCGTGCCCGGCAGAGTGTTTCAGTAAAGATTCCACCTGGTGTTGAAACCGGCAATCGCATCCAACTCTCAGGCCGCGGTGAGGTGGGACCAGGTGGTGGCCCAGCTGGCGATCTCTACGTTGAAATTGTGCAACGCGAACATGAATTTTTAGTACGTGACAATGACATGCTCCACTTAGCGCTCTCAATTCCCATGACCGCTGCAGTCCTTGGTACAAAAGTGACGGTAGAAACATTGGATGGTCCTACCGAAGTTGATGTAAAAGCTGGAACGCAGAGCGGCTCAACGGTTCTTGTTAAGGGACTTGGCGTTGCTCGGTTGCGCGGTGGCGGTCGCGGTGATCTCGTAGTTCACATCGAAGTTCTTATTCCATCGAAATTAAAGAAAGATGAAGAAGAGTTACTGAAGAAATTTGCCGAACTACGTGGCGATAAGAGTGGCCAAGTGGATATGAAGCGCCAAGACAGTGGATTTTTCAGCAAATTCCGCGATGCATTTGGTCGCTGATGTACTCACTCTTTCTCATCGATAGCCTCCCAACTTCGGGTACTTACCAACTCACTGGCGATGAAGCCCATCACGCGATCAAAGTTCTTCGGGTTGAAATGGGTGAGCGAGTGCACCTCAGCGATGGCAAAGGTAATTGGGCAAGTGGCACTGTGAGTGCAATTGAGAAGAAATCTCTTGCGATTGAGATCAAAGATTCTGGATTTGAAGAGGTAGAGGCAACTCAAGTAATTGCCATTCAAGCAATACCTAAGGGTGATCGAGTGCGCGAAGCAATTGAATTACTGACCGAGGCCGGCGTTGATGAGATCACGCCATGGCAGGCACAGCGCTCAATTGGAAAGAGCGAGAAGGGCAGCGATAAGTGGCGCGTGGCAGCACGCGAAGCTACTAAACAATCACGTCGCTTCTGGATTCCAACCGTTCGTGATGTTGCAACAACGAAAGAGTTATTGACGATGATTTCTGGCTCTGCCTGCATTCTGCTGCATGAAAGTGCGACGCATAAGATCTCCGAAGTTGCACAAAGTTTTGGCGCTAATACCAGCAAGATCTATCTCATCATTGGTCCCGAAGGTGGCATTACCGATAGCGAGATCGAATTGTTTGTCGCAGCTGGCGCAAAGATTGCTCACTTAGGTCGCCCTATTCTGCGCTCTGCTCATGCCGGAATTGCTGCAATCGCTGCAATAAAATCTGCACGTGGAATTTGGTGAAATCAGATGACACTTGAAACCAATTGCCTCTTCTGTAAATTCATTACAGGTGAAATCCCAGTTGATTTGATTCGCAACACATCAGAGTTGATCGCATTCCGCGACATTGCACCGCAAGCCCCAACCCATGTTCTTCTGGTGCCAAAAATCCACGTAGAAAATGGCGCCGAACTTGCAGCGGCTGCACCACTCACACTTGCCGCACTACATAGCGCTGCCGCCGAACTTGCTACGGCAGAGCAGCTCGATGGTTATCGCTTGGTCTTTAATACCGGGGCAAGTGCTGGCCAGAGCGTATTTCACGCCCATTTACATCTACTAGGCGGGCGATCATTCGCCTGGCCACCTGGTTAAGCCTAGACTTAGGCGCAATGGAGCGAACGTTAATCACAGTGCCGGGTGCAATCTCAATGATCTCGGTAGTTGGTCCGGCAGATAGTAATTTGCGCGTTATTGAAAGCGCCTTTCCCCAAGTTTCTATGACGGTTCGCGGCAATGAAGTCTCACTTCGCGGCGATGCGCAAGAGTGTGCTCAAGTAGAAAATCTCTTTCATGAACTCTTGGTTGTGATTCGCTCAGGCCAACAACTCACACCTGATGCAGTTACCCGTGCCATCTCGATGTTGCGCCAAATCCCACAAGATCATCCTGGTGAAGTTCTCTCGCTCAACATTGTGAGCAATCGCGGTCGCACGATTCGTCCGAAGACGGCAAATCAGAAGCGCTATGTCGATGCAATCGAAGAGAACACCATTACCTTTGGAATTGGTCCGGCCGGCACTGGAAAGACTTACTTAGCAATGGCTAAAGCAGTTGCCGCGCTGCAAGCAAAGAAAGTCACTCGAATTATTCTTACTCGTCCAGCAGTTGAAGCTGGTGAGCACCTTGGTTTCTTACCAGGATCATTGTCAGAGAAGATCGATCCCTATCTTCGTCCGCTCTTTGATGCGTTACATGACATGCTCGATCACGAAGCAATCCCACGTCTACTTGCCAGCGGTGTAATCGAAGTTGCACCTTTGGCCTACATGCGCGGTCGTACTCTCAATGATGCCTTTGTAATCTTGGATGAAGCCCAGAACACAACGCCTGAACAGATGAAGATGTTCCTTACTCGTTTAGGTTTTGGCTCAAAGATGGTCATCACCGGCGATGTCACTCAAGTTGATCTTCCTAATGGAAATTACTCTGGTCTTAAAGTAATTCGCGGCATTTTGGAGAATATCGAGGACATCTGCTTTATGGAGCTCAACTCCGAAGATGTGGTTCGCCACCGCTTAGTTGGCGACATTGTTGATGCTTATTCACGATTCGATGAGCAACGGGCACAGACTCGCCAATTGCGCCCTAGCCAGTAATTTACGCACCCTATGACAATTGAAATCGAAAATCGCTCTGGTTCTTTAGCACCGACCGATCAACTTCACTCTCTATTAACCTACTGCTTAACCAAGTTAGAACTTAATCCGGAAGATGATTTAACTGTGATTTTTGTCGATGAAGCAGAGATGGAAGAGCTGCACATTAAGTGGATGGATGAGCCCGGTCCTACCGATGTGCTCTCATTTCCGATGGATGAAGTTCGTCGTGGATCAGCAAAAGATGCGCCGGCAATTTTGGGCGACATTATTCTCTGTCCCTCTGTTGCGGAAGATCAAGCGAAAAAAGCTGGACACTCGCCCAATCATGAGATCTTTATCCTTACTGCACATGGCTTGCTCCACTTACTTGGTTATGACCATGCCGAGAAGGCGGAAGAGATTGAAATGTTCTCGCTCCAAGAAGAACTCGTTGCAAATTGGCAGAAGCTATGAGCATGCTCAGTAAATTCCTGCGCCGAAAAAAAGGTGGAGCAGAAGAAGAGATTCGCAATTTAGTTGATCAAGCACACTTAGAGGGACTTGTTCCTTCTGATGAGCACGAGATGATTCACTCTGTCTTTGAATTGGGCGATACCTTGGTGCGCGAATTAATGGTGCCGCGTACTGAAATGGTCTGGATTGAACACGATAAGAGTCTGCGCCAAGGTCTCTCACTTGCGCTGCGATCGGGCTTCTCTCGAATTCCGGTAGTTGGCGACGATCTCGATGACATCGTTGGAATTGCCTACGTAAAAGATTTGGCGAAACGCTCACATGATCATCATGAAGCAGAGCAGACCGAGAGCGTTGAAGAGAATATGCGCGATGCCACATTTGTGCCAGAAATTAAGATGGCATCCAGTCTGCTCCGTGAAATGCAACGCGATCAGATTCACTTAGCGATCGTGGTCGATGAGTATGGCGGAACTGCTGGCCTTATAACCATTGAAGATATTCTCGAGGAAATTGTCGGTGAAATCGAAGATGAATTTGATGATGGCGATGAGCAATTTGAATGGATCACCTCAGATAAAGCCCGCGCTGAAGCAAATCTACACATCGAAGATTTAGCGAGTGAATTAAAGGTTCTTATTGATCTCGCCGAGTTTGAAGGCGTAGATACGATTGGTGGAGTAATGGCAGCTACTTTGGGGCGAGTTCCAATTGCCGGAAGCACGATTACATTGCGCGGTTGGCGCATTACCGCCGAGCGACCAATTGGCCGTCGCCGTCGAATTAGTAGCGTCATAATTGAGCGAGTAGAAGAAGGGGAGAGCAGCGTTGAGCTTTAATAATTCGGAAGATGAGAAGTTGCGGACTCTTGCAGCTGCAACCCTTGCCCGCACTGGCGCACTTCAAGCTGCAGCGCTACGTGACACAACCGGTCGTACTTATGTAGCTATTAACGTTGCAACAAAGAACTTTTCATTAACGGCACTCGATGCAGTATTTACCGTTGCAATGGCATCACAAATAGATGGCATTGAGGCGGTCGTTGTTACAGGTGAAAAACCCAATGAGATTGGCGCAATTTCTGAGTATGCGCCGAGCGCTGCAATCTGGTTCTGTGGAATAGACGGGGAAGTTACCGCGCTTTAGCCACGATAGACTTCCATTCATGCGCATCGTCCGATTTACGCCACCACCTTCTTCGCAACTGGGTAGAGATCCACTCTTTGGCGTACTCGAATCAGATGATCTGATCTCAGTGATCTCTGGGGATCCGATCTATCAGGGCGTGAGCAAAACTGGCGCAACTGTTGCTCTTTCAGATGTAAAGCTACTTGCTCCAGTAATTCCAAGGAGCAAAGTCCTCTGCATTGGCAAAAATTATGCAGATCATGCAGCTGAGATGAATAGCGAAGTTCCCGATGAACCCATTATTTTTATCAAGCCCAACACATCGGTAATCGGCCCCAATGACACCATTGTTTGGCCAGCAATGTCAGATCGGGTTGATTACGAAGCAGAGCTTGCAATTGTCATTGGCCGAGTCTGCAAAGAAGTTCCAATTGAACGCGTTAAAGATGTAATTTTTGGTTATACACTTGCCAACGACGTCACCGCACGAAATCTGCAGAAAAAAGATGGCCAGTGGACACGGGCAAAGGGCTTCGACACTTTCTGCCCGCTTGGACCATGGATTGATACTGACTTTGAGCCAGGCAACCAAGCAATTTCGGCCACACTCAATGGTGAGGTAAAGCAGAGCGCTACGTTGAATGAGATGATTTTTAAGATCCCACAAATTATTAACTTCGTTACTCAAGTAATGACGCTACTTCCAGGCGATGTAATTCTGACTGGAACACCAGCCGGTATCGGGCCTATGCCAGAAGGTGCGCAAATAACTGTGGCAATCGCCGGTCTTGGTGAATTAACGAATACGCTGAGCCATCGTGGATAAGAAAGTAAAGGTGCGCTTTGCACCATCACCCAGCGGCGATCTCCATGTCGGCAATATTCGCACCGCTCTCTTTGATTGGGCTTATGCGCGCCACACTGGCGGAACCTTTCTCTTCCGGATTGAAGATACCGATCGCTCTCGCGTCACCGATGAATACATCGCAGCAGCAATCGATACTTTGAAATGGCTAGGACTTACTTGGGATGAAGGTCCAGAAGTAGGTGGCGCTAATGGTCCATACCTACAGTCGCAGCGTTTAGATATTTATGCAGATTGGGCGCGCAAATTTATTGATCAAGGCGATGCATACTTTTGCTATTGCACACCTGATGAATTGGAAGCGCGGCGCGAAGCACAACGCGCTGCGAATGAGGCACCTGGTTACGATGGAAAGTGCCGTGATTTATCACCACAGGAAATTAAAGATTACAAAGAGCAAGGACGTGAAGCTGTAGTTCGAATGCGGATGCCAGCTGGCGAGACAACATTTCACGATGAAATTCGTGGCGATGTAACTTTTGATCATAAATTTGTACCGGATTTTGTTTTGGTGCGCGGTGATGGGTCACCTCTTTATACCTTGGCAGTTGCAGTAGATGACGTCATGATGGGCGTGACCCACATTCTCCGTGGTGAGGATCTGCTCTCCTCAACGCCACGACAGATTCGCGTGTATCAAGCAATGGGTCTTGCTAAGGCCGACTACCCACTCTTTGCTCATCTGCCCTTCGTGATGGGCCAGGACAACACCAAGTTGTCAAAGCGCAATGGTGAAGTTTCAATTGATTGGTATCGCAAAGCAGGTTACCTACCTGAGGCAATCTGTAATTACTTAGCGCTCCTTGGCTGGGCACCAGGTGATGATCGCGAGAACATCACAATGAAAGAGCTCACCGAGCTCTTTACGATTGAGAAGGTGAATAGTTCGCCAGCTCGCTTTGATATGAAGAAACTTGATGCGATTAATGGTGACAAGATTCGCGCACTTACCCTCGATGAATTCTTGGCATGGACTCTTCCCTTTATGACCAATGCCGGAGTTATTAGTGGCAGTGATCAAGAGATTGCACTTGTGCGATCTGCGCTACCAATAATTCAAGAGCGCATTGTGACACTGGGTGAAATTCCACAAATGCTCAAATTCCTCTTTGTAAAAAAGTTCCAAGTAGAAGAAGAATCAATTCCCAAGATCAATGATGGCGCGGCAAAAGAGGTGCTAAAACGCACCTTGGCCGATCTTTCACCGCTCCAGGAGTGGAGTCACAGCGAGATCGAAGCCGTACTTCGCAAATCTCTGATTGAAGAGATGGGGCTTAAGCCACGCATTGCATTTGGTGCGGTGCGAATTGCAGTGACAGGTAGCACGATCTCGCCACCGCTATTTGAATCGATGGAATTGCTCGGCAAGACGCTATGTATTGAGCGCATTGAGTCGGCGATTTCGCTCTAGTTCGTGAGGTATCCTTAGGACTTGCTTAATTGGGGTATGGGGTAATTGGCAGCCCTGCTGATTCTGGTTCAGTAAGTCTTGGTTCGAGTCCAGGTACCCCAGCTACCAATGGAAGTAACAATTTAATAGCGCGGCCCCGTCGTCTAGCGGCCTAGGACTCTGGCTTCTCAAGCCAGCTACGAGGGTTCGAATCCCTTCGGGGCTACACAGAAATACAGTGTGAAATCAGCATGAAATACGGTCAGAAATTAGTATGAATAAAAAATGTGTAGCAAATTATGAGCGAGAGATATGCTCAGATAATCGCGCAGCAGTTGCAACAACTGCTGCTGCATGAATTCGACCAGGTTGGCGCCCTAAGCGTTCAATCGGTCCACTAATACTTACCGCAGCAATCACTTTATTATTTGGCCCGCGCACTGGCGCAGATACTGAGGCAACGCCGACTTCGCGCTCGCCAATAGATTGTGCCCAACCGCGACGGCGAACTGCCGCCAAGTGGGCAGCGGTAAATTTTGCATTGGTAAGGCCGCGATGAATTTTCTGGCT
This sequence comes from Actinomycetes bacterium, assembly GCA_037133535.1. Lineage (GTDB taxonomy): Bacteria > Actinomycetota > Actinomycetes > Nanopelagicales > Nanopelagicaceae > WLQV01. Next base: position 8,133 of record JBAXNY010000003.1, on the reverse strand, counting down.
ATCTTCCCAAGCCAAGAGAACTTGAGCGGCAGAACCGGCCTGCATTGTCAGGGCCGCTCCAACTGGAACTGAATCGCGAAGGCCAGAGAGGCGCTCTGCAACGGCAACACAGATTCGTAAATCACCTTGGCGGCGATAGAGCTGAGCGCTCTCACTTGTTGCATCGCGAAGTAGCGCTAGCGCTGGATTTGCTGCTGCAAGTAGTTGATCTTCACCGGCTGCAGTGGAGAGTTCGCCAGCGCGAGGTCCTAAAACAAAGCGACCACTCAAGTCACGGGCAACTAAGCGGTGGAATTCGAGGGCAACGGCAAGGCGGTGCGCAGTAGGGCGGGCGATCTTGGTGGCCGTAACTAACTCAGCAAGTGAGTGCGGGCCACTCTCTAACGCAGTAAGTATCGCTGCGCCTTTATCTAATACGCCAACTCCGCTATTCTTTTTCTTGTCCACGATACGATAATAACATCTCACTAATTGAGATTGCAAATGGAGCGGTTCTTATGGGAAAAACTCTGGCAGAGAAGATCTGGCACGAACACATCGTGCGCAGTGCAGATGGTGAACCAGATGTCATCTTTATCGATCTTCATCTGATTCATGAAGTAACTAGCCCACAAGCATTTGATGGCCTACGCCTTGCTGGCCGCAAAGTACGTCGCGCCGATTTAACTATTGCAACTGAAGATCACAATACGCCGACCATTGATATTGATAAGCCAATTGCCGATCCAGTATCGCGGCTACAAATTGAAACGCTACGCAATAACTGTAAAGAATTTGGAATTCGCCTTCACTCACTCGGTGATGTGGAGCAGGGGATCGTGCACGTAGTTGGCCCACAACTTGGCCTCACTCAACCAGGCATGACAATTGTCTGCGGCGACTCACATACATCAACGCATGGTGCATTTGGTGCGCTCGCATTTGGAATTGGAACGAGCGAAGTAGAACATGTATTAGCGACTCAGACACTGCCACTTGCTCGCCCTAAAACTATGGCGATCAATGTAGAGGGCACGCTAAAGCCAGGTGTCAGCAGTAAAGATATTATTCTCGCGATCATTGCCAAAATTGGCACCGGTGGCGGACAAGGTTATGTCATCGAATATCGCGGAAGTGCAATTCGTGCCCTCTCCATGGAATCTCGTATGACAATCTGCAACATGTCGATTGAAGCTGGCGCTCGCGCTGGTGTTATTGCACCAGATGAGACGACCTTTGAATACATCAAGGGCAAGCCACATGCACCAAAGGATTGGGATGCTGCCCTTGCTTATTGGAAGAGCCTGCATACCGATAGCGATGCAAAATTTGATGTGGAAGTAAATCTCAATGCAGATGAACTCGCGCCATTTGTTACCTGGGGAACTAACCCAGGACAGGGCTTGCCACTTTCAGCAAATGTTCCTAACCCAGCAGAAATCAGCGATCCAGCAGAGCGCAATGCTGCAGAGCGCGCACTGACCTACATGGATTTAACAGCTGGTACACCACTCAAAGCGATCAAGATTGACACTGTTTTTCTTGGCTCTTGCACAAATGGCCGCATTGAAGATTTACGCGCCGCCGCCTCCGTTGTGAATGGCAAGAAGATTTCACCATCACTGCGCATGTTGGTGGTTCCTGGTTCTGCTCGCGTTCGCTTGCAAGCCGAAGCAGAGGGCCTCGATAAGATTTTTCTTGCCGCAGGTGCAGAGTGGCGCAATGCAGGTTGCTCCATGTGCCTTGGCATGAACCCAGATCAACTCGCACCCGGTGAGCGTTCGGCATCAACGAGCAATCGCAACTTTGAAGGTCGCCAAGGCAAGGGCGGTCGCACACACTTAGTAAGTCCACTTGTAGCGGCTGCAACAGCGTTGCGCGGCACACTCTCATCCCCGGCAGATTTGTAGGAGGCGCAGAATGGATAAATTCACTACACACACTGGAACTGGCGTTCCACTTCGCCGTAGCAATGTTGATACCGATCAGATCATTCCTGCCGTTTACCTCAAGCGAGTAACGCGGAGCGGTTTTGAAGATGGCCTCTTCTCGGCTTGGCGCAATGATCCGGAGTTTGTTCTTAACAAGGCTGAGTACAAAGCAGGAACCATTTTGGTAGCCGGTGCAGATTTTGGAACTGGCTCCTCGCGCGAACATGCAGTCTGGGCGCTGCAAAATTATGGTTTCAAAGCAGTTCTCTCAAGCCGCTTTGCAGATATCTTCCGTGGCAATTCTATGAAGGCTGGTTTGCTCACCGTTATTTTGACCGAGAGCGAAATTGAAGCGATCTGGGCTGCGATCGAAGCAGATGCAACAGTGCAGATCACAGTTGATCTTGAAAATCGCCAAGTACGTTACGGATCAACGACTCTGAGCTTTACTATTGATGATTACACCCGCTGGCGTTTAATCGAGGGCCTTGATGATATTGGCCTTACTTTGAAGCATGTAGATGCGATTTCTACCTTTGAAAAGGCACGGCCTGCTTATAAACCAGTAACTCTCAACTCTTAGTTGAGGGCTACCGCACACTTTTCACGCATAAAAATGCGATTTTCTCTGGCAAAAATAAAAATAAGAAAAGGGCGACACACGCGGGTGATAGTGGACTCTTGCATTCCTTGCGCGTAAATTTCCAATCAGGTTAAGCAAAACGCTTAATTTTACGCGTAAATATAAGGGGAATTTGAATGAATAAGGCCCAATTCATTGCATCGTTGGCCCCACACTTCAACGACAGCAAGAAAGAAGCAACTCACGCTGTAGATGTCATTTTCGACACCATTGTTCGTAACATGGTTAAAGGCGAAGATGTAATGATCAATGACTTTGGAAAGTTCAAGAAAGTTGATCGCAAAGCTCGTAAAGGTCGCAACCCATTCACTGGTGAGACCATTCAGATCAAAGCAAGCAAGAAGGCACGCTTTCTTCCTGCAAAGGGTCTGAAGGAGCATATCTCTGGTGTTCGCAAGCTAGGTCCAGCACCTAAGCCAGAACCAAAGGTTGTTGCTAAGCCTGTTAAGAAGGCAGCAGCAAAGAAGGCAGCGCCAAAGAAGAAGGCTGCTGCTAAGAAAGCTGCTCCAAAGAAGGCAAAGAAGGCAGCAAAGAAGCGTCGTTAATTAAAAAAAGTTCGAGAAGATCAGGGCTACCAGAAATGGTGGCCCTGATTCTTTTTTAAGTACCCTTTACCCGTGGCCGATCAATTTAGCGTGAGCGATTCTGGTGAGATCTCCTATACGCCGCCTACTGGTTTTCCACTCGGAACAAATCGCACATTCGCTATTTGCGCTGGGATTCTCATTCCGATTATCAAACTCTTTGTTCGTCGAGATTGGCGCGGTATTGAGAATATTCCTAAGAGCGGGCCGGCCATTGTTGCCTCTAACCATCTCTCGTATTCCGACCCCATCCTCTTTGCCCAATTTCTCTATCTCAATGGTCGTGCACCGCGTTTTCTTGGCAAGCGAAGTGTCTTTGAAGTTCCCGTTATTGGAAAGATTCTCTTAGCAGCAGGACAAATTCCAGTTGATCGCGAAAGTAAGGATGCAACAAAAGCGTTGGAATTTGCAGTGGCAGTTGTTAAAGCTGGACACCTGATTGGAATTTATCCGGAAGGAACTCTTACTCGCGATGAGCAAGGGTGGCCGATGATTGCAAAAACTGGAATTGCACGACTTGCAATCATTACGCAGACTCCAGTTATTCCAGTTGCCGCATGGGGGCCGCAGAAAGTTCTTCCCACTTACGGAAAAATTCCGCACCTCTTCCCGCGAACTAAGGTCACCCATCACGCCGGTCCGGCGATCGACATGAGCCCGTGGTACGGCAAGAGCGATGATCAACAAGCGCTAATTGAGGCAACTGCGCATATCATGCGTACCATCACCCTTATGCTCGAGCAGATTCGTGGCGAAGTTGCGCCGGCTAAACCATTTGATCCTCACACATCGGATCTGCCACGCGTGGGAAATTTTAAGAAGGCAAAGCGAGGCAAGAAGTAAATGGCGCGCGTAACTGTTTTAGGTTCTGGTGCATGGGGCACCACACTTGGTCAAATTCTCTGTGATGCCGGAAATGATGTTCTCGTCTGGGGCCGCAATAGTGAGACTGTTGCAGAAATTAATTCGGCACATACCAATGCTCACTACCTCCCAAATATCACTCTGCCACGCAATCTCAAAGCCACAGATGATGCCAATGAGGCATTTGCCTTCTCGGATAATTTTATTCTGGCAATTCCTGCCCAAGATTTACGGAGCAAACTCAATGATTGGGCAAAACTCTTTCCACCAGCTGCTCACTTAGTCAGCACCGTAAAGGGCATTGAAGTTGCCACGATGATGCGTATGACTGAAGTAGTCCATGATGTTTTAGCTCATGATCAAAATCGCGTCTCGGTTATTACTGGCCCGAACTTGGCGAGTGAACTTGCCCTTCGCCAACCTGCAGGAGCGGTAGCGGCATCTCGCAGTGGGGCAGAGGCAGAGCATGTTCAAGCGCTCTTTAATACAAATTATTATCGCGTTTACACATCCACTGACTTACTAGGTTGTGAGTTAGCTGGCGCAGTAAAGAGCGTTATTGCACTTGCAGTCGGAATTTCAATTGGTATGGAGTTTGGTGAAAATACCCAATCGATGTTGATTACTCGCGGCCTCAATGAGGTTGCGCGTTTAGGTGCTGCACATGGTGCCAGTCCATTAAGTGCAGCGGGACTTGCCGGTATGGGCGATCTCGTTGCAAGTTGCGGCTCTGGTCTTTCGCGCAATCGCACCTTTGGTGAAGCACTCGGTCGCGGTGGCACCATGGCCTATGCACGCGAAAATGTTGCGCGCACGGTTGAAGGTGTTGCATCTGCTGGGGCGGTCGTTGAATTAGCGCACCGAGTTGGTGTTGAAGTTCCAATTATCGAATCTGTCGCAGATGTGGTTCGCGGCGCACTCACTCCGCGTGCTGCAATGGAGCGCTTGATGTCGGTCAGCACTCATGCTGAGGAATTTATTAAATGAGTAAATTAAAGGTTGCAATTATCTGCGGTGGTCGCAGCAGCGAACATGGTATTTCCTGCGTATCTGCCGGAGGCGTTCTCGGTGCAATAGATCGCAGCAAATATGAGCCACTCTTAATTGGAATTACCCAAGCGGGAAAGTGGCTACTTCTACCTAACGACTATCCACTTCAGATCACGAATGGCAAATTGCCAGAGATTCCAAGTACTGGCAATGCAGTTGTTGCAGATCTCCACGGATTAAGTGTGGATGGCAAATCACTCAACATTGATGTGGTCTTTCCAATTCTGCATGGTCCTTATGGTGAAGATGGCACGATTCAAGGTTTCTGCGAAATGGCAGATCTGCCTTATGTGGGAAGTGGCGTGCTGGCTAGTGCAGTTGCAATGGATAAATCTTTTGCGAAACCAATATTTGCTGACCATGGAATCCCGGTTGCACCTGGTGTGGTTATTACAGCTAGCCACTGGGAGCAGGATAAGAAATCTGCTTTAGCGAAAATTTCACAACTGAAGTATCCACTCTTCATCAAGCCAGCTCGCGGCGGTTCAAGTCGTGGAACTAGTAAAGCGCGCAGTGAGAGCGATCTCGAAGGATTCTTGAATGATGCTTTCGCTTTCGATTCTAAAGTAATGATTGAAGAGGCAATTGTTGGTAAGGAAGTGGAGTGCGCAGTCTTAGAGCGCAATGGAAAGGTAGAGAGTTCTACCCCTGGTGAGATAGTTCTTGATTCTCGTTTTGATTTCTATGATTTTGAAGCCAAGTACTTAGACAATGCCACCTCAATTACTATTCCTGCTCAAATCAAGGATGTCGCAGCAATTCAGAGCGCAGCGGTGACTGCATTTAAAGCGCTCGGTTGCTCTGGTTTAGCACGCATTGATTTCTTTGTAACAAGTAGTGGCATTGTAATTAATGAAGTAAATACCATGCCTGGCTTTACTCCAACCTCAGTCTTTCCCAAGTTATGGGCAGCAAGTGGCGTAACTTACTCTGAAATTATTGATTCGCTCATTGCCACTGCGCTCACTCGCGTGAACTCAGTTTTAGGAAATTAGTAAGTAGTTACTGGACAGGTAAGTGTGCGAGTAATACCAGCAACTGCTTGAACTTTAGAGAGAATCGCGCGACCTAGCTCTTCCATACTTGGCGCTTCTGCGCGCATGATGACATCGTATGGACCAGTAACGCCTTCGGCCAAAGTAACTCCAGCAATGCCAGATACAGATTTGGCAACAGATGATGCCTTGCCAACTTCAGTCTGAATCAGAATGTAGACCTGTACTGTCATGATGCACCTTTTCTTCTATAGCTCTTTCAATCGTGAGCGATAGGCCAAACGCTAGCGCAGAATGCATAGGTAGGTAAAGGCTAAGGTTGGGCGCATGAGTTACAGCGAGGCGCAGGTACTTGAGGTGCTAGCACGCATTTTCGCAAGCAACAATGCCGATATTCAAGTGGGAATTGGCGATGACGCTGCAGTCGTGAAAGTTCATCCCGGCGAACTCGTAATGACAACTGATATGGCCGTTGAGGGAGTGCACTTCAAACGAAGTTGGTCGAGCGCAAATGACATTGGCCATCGAATTATTGCGGCAAATCTTGCTGATTTAATTGCAATGGGTGCAACACCTGCTCACTTAGTTGCTGCAGTGTCACTAACGGGTGATGAGCCTTTGGAGTGGATCGAAGAATTAGCAATTGGAATGCGCGATGAAGCGGCAAAAGTTGGCGCGGTAATTGTTGGTGGAGATCTAGTGCGATCTGATCTCATCACGCTTGCAATTACTGCAATTGGATATACCCAGCACCCGATCTTGCGAAGTGGTGCCAAGGTGGGCGATTCGATTTACATCTCTGGTCTGCCCGGTTTCTCCGCTGCAGGACATGCTGCGCTGATTCTTGGAAAGTCTGAGCGAGAGTTTGCCCGCGCGATTTCAGCATTTAGAGCGCCAGATGTTGCATATGAAATGGGTAAGCAGATGTGGAGCGCCAATTCGCTCGCTGACATCAGTGATGGAGTGACAACGCAGGCAGAACAGATGGCGGATGCATCGGGTGTGAAGTTTGCTTTTAAACTCGAAGGCTTCCGCGCAAGTAGTGATTTTGCATTATTAGAATCCCTTGCCAAAGAGTGTGGAATTTCAATCTGGCAATGGATATTGGCGGGTGGGGAAGATCATGGCTTCTTAGCCACCGGAAAAGATCTACCTGGGTTGCGAGTAGGCAGCGTGATAGCCGGAAATGGTGTTGAGGTTATTGGCCTTGCAGAATTACCGAAGAAGTTTGAGCACTTCTAACGAGAATTAACGAGTGACTTTGCCAGCCTTGAGGCAAGAGGTGCAAACGTTCTGACGCTTTGCAGTGCCACCAATAAGTGTGCGCACGCGCTGAATGTTTGGATTCCAACGACGACGGGTCTTCACCTGTGAGTGAGAAACGTTATTGCCAAAAGATGGGCCTTTGCCGCAGATGTCGCATGTTGCTGCCATTTTTGGTCATACTCCTTGGTTGTCGTGGATAGTGCTGTAAGACGAGCGTAAGGGTAGCGCGCAGGGTCGCCATCTGGCGAATTGGCATGGAGTTCACGCAAGAAGGAGAGGGGCTGAGGGAGAATCCAAACATGGATGCGCAGTTGGAGAGCAAGCTCAGCAATGTGGTGGGCGACCGCACTGCAAAGGCCCTTGCTGCCGGCATCGGCGCAAAGACAGTGGGAGATTTATTGCGCCACTATCCACGTCGCTATGTAGTCCGTGGTGAATTAACCGATATTTCTACATTGCGCGAAGGCGATGAAGTCACAATTTTGGCTGAAGTTTTTTCATCACAGAGTCGACCGCTTAAGGGTCGCAAAGGAAATATTCTTGAAGTAATTGTCACTGATGGAAGTGCAAAATTATCGCTTACCTTCTTTAATCAACCTTGGCGAGAGCGAGAGTTGCAGATAGGCAGGCAGGCACTCTTTGCCGGAAAAGTTGGTATGTTTAATGGAAAGCGCCAACTGGCACATCCTGATTACCAATTAGTTCCTGATGGCAGTGATGTTGATTCAGCGGTGAGTGAATTTGCTGGCAAGTATCTTCCAGTGTATCCAGCGAGTGCGAAATTGCCTTCATGGAAAATTATGCAATGTATGAATTTGGCA
>JBAXNY010000002.1:0-31839 GCA_037133535.1 Actinomycetes bacterium | reverse complement strand
TAGCCCTCGACAATTACTGCTTGACGCTTCTTTGCAATCTCTTTCTTTGCCAGGTCGAGGCCATAAAGAACTTGGCTCTTCTTATAAACCGGCGTCTCTGGTGTGTTGAGATATTTAGGGCCATTATCAACATCATCACTTGCTAATTTACGTGCACCAAATCCAACAACATCACCTGAGATATCACGGATTGGCCAAATTAAACGATTGCGGAAGCGATCGATCATGCCGCGTTGGCCCATCTTTGAAAGGCCTGCAACTTCTAACTCTTCTGCAGTAAATCCTGCCTCTCGCAATACTTTGGTGAGGCCATCCCATTCATCTGGCGCATAACCCACGCCAAACATCTCACATGCTGCGCGATCGAAGCCCCGTTTAATAAGTAACTCGCGACCAAATTGTGCACCCGATGAAGTTGCCAATTGCTCTTGATAGAACTTTGCAGCAGCCGCATTAGCTGCAATTAAGCGAGAGCGATTAGTACTTGGTGCACTCTGCGTGCCACCGGCTTCATAGTGCAAAGTGTAATTAATTCGCTCGGCCAGACGCTCGACGGTTTCAGTAAATGTGGTGTGATCCATTTTCATGACAAAGGAGATGACATCGCCGCCGGTTTGGCAGCCAAAGCAGTGGAAATAACCTTTACTTGGAGTTACATGGAATGAAGGTGACTTCTCATCGTGAAAGGGACAGAGACCTTTCTTCTGTCCGCCACCTGCGCTCTTGAGTTGGACGTAATCGCCGACGACATCATCGATCGGTGTGTGGTCGCGAACGTAGGCAACATCTTCATCTTTAATTCGCCCAGCCATAGCCGCGATCCTAGCCGCGCGCTTTCAAACGCGCATGAAGGGCGTAAGCACCAGGATCGGTGAGCGCTGCAACTTGATCGATTACCACTCGCATTCGATCAGATTGCGAGAGCGCTAACTTCCAATCTTCATGAAATACCCGATCTAATGAATTTGGCGCATCGGCCAGAATCAACTCCACTAGCTCCTCAATCAGAGTGTGCTGCTTGGCGTATCGCTCTTGCGATTCGGCTGAGTGAATTAAGTAATGTGCCGCAATTGCTTTGAGTAGCCCCACTTCGATGAGTTGTTCTTGAGGGACTTCAAGATTTGCGCTGTAACGAATGAGTGGTTGATCGCCATGGATTCTGCGAGTTTCGAGTTCGGCGGCGCGAACAAAGCGGCCAATAAGTTGAGAGGTGAGATCTTTTAATCTGGCAAGTGAGGCATGTGATCCATCGTAATTATTAGGCCAGCATGAAAGTTCTTTGAGTCGAGAAAGTGCTGCGGAAAATTCAGCCGAAGTTGCAGTAAGGCCGTAGTGGGAAATCGCAAGTTGATGAAGCACTTCAAGATCGCGATCAAAATCGGCAATCTTTATCTGCCCAGCAACAAGAGCATCTTCTAAATCATGAACGGAGTAAGAAACATCATCGGACCAATCCATAATTTGAGCTTCGATGCAGCGCTTGCCTTCTGGTGCACCGCCGCGCATCCAGGTGAAAATCTCGAGATCTGATTCGTAAACGCCAAATTTATGTGAGCCAGATTTGCGCGGCCAGGGATATTTAGTTGCTGCATCAAGGGATGCGCGAGTGAGATTTAGTCCTACCGATTGACCGTTTGTTGCGATGGTCTTTGCTTCTAACCGAACTAATAATCGAAATGATTGAGCATTGCCCTCAAAGCCACCGAAATCTTCTGCGATCTGAGCCAAGATAGTTTCGCCATTGTGACCAAAGGGTGGATGACCTAAGTCATGCGCTAAACAAGCGGTATCTAAAAGATCGGGGTCGGCGCCAAGAGATTCACCTAACTCTCTACCAATCTGTGCACATTCAAGTGAGTGCGACAATCTGGTGCGCTGGAAATCATTCTCCCAAGGAACTGCAATCTGCGTCTTTGCTGCAAGCCTTCGCAGTGATGCGGAGTGAATTACACGAGCACGGTCGCGCATGAACTCGGTGCGGCCAGCACGTTTGGCTGGTTCGAGAGTAAAGCGCTCTTGGTCTTGCTCGGAGTAGATCACCTTCCTACCTTAATGTGCCGTCGCGACAGTGCGATCGCTGATGAAAATTCCATGGCGCCCCAATGTGACATAAGCCAGATAAGCGCCAGTTTCCCGCACTAAATAACGTACCCCGCTTTGATTGAGCGAATTGGGGCCACGTTTCACAGGTGAACAGGTGGCAGAAATTCCTGCGTCATGCGCCATGGTCATCGCGCGCAGGCAGTGATAAGGATCAGTGACCACAATTGCACTTGTAAAGTTATTGAGTTTCAAATAACTCGCATATGCCTTGGTGCTCTCAAGTGTGTCATGGCCTTTTTCAATTGAAATAACGTTCTTAACTTTATTCTCCATTAACCACGCTTTTCCGGTAGCTGCTTCGGTAGTGCGATCCCCTGGCAGATTGGCACCGACTGTAATTACTCGAAGTGCAAATCCATTCTTATAAATTCGTGCAGCTTCTTGCAACCTGGCCCGAAGTACATCACTGGGACGGCCATCAAATTGCGCTGCACCTAGAACGACGATGGCATCGGATTTCACAGGGACTACATGATTTGCGGTGTACCAAACTCGACCAGTTGCAAATGCAAGAAGCACAAAGGTTCCAAGTAAAATCGATGAAATAATCTTTCGCAGAATAAAGAGCACATCAACCGCCGGAGAAGGCATCTTCGATGTCGATGTCCGGCATCTCATTGGGATCGAGGAGCCAGCCATCGGGCAGCGTCACTGGTCGTCCGTGGCTGGTGCGACCCCGCGGTGCCTCACCAACTGCAACTGGATATGGTTGATCATCCAATTGATCCAGCAGTGAGCGAAACTCTTTGAGAGAGCTGATCATTCCAAATTGGCGACGTAATTCACTATTAACGCGAAATCCCTTGAGATACCAGGCCATGTGTTTGCGTAAATCACGGCAGCCGCGATCTTCTGATTCAAAGTATTCGACGATTAATTCACCGTGGCGAAACATCACTTCGCGCACTTGGTGCAGCGTTGGTAAAAGTTTCTCATTCTGACCTTGAAAAGCAGATACTAAATCGGCAAATAACCAAGGTCGTCCTAAGCAGCCACGACCAACAACTACCCCAGCACAGCCCGTTTCTTCCACCATTGCAACGCCATCATTTCCAGCCCAGATGTCGCCATTACCTAACACTGGAATTCCAGTTGGTGCTAAATGTTCGACTAGTTCGGAAATCGCACTCCAATCAGCTTTACCTTCATACATCTGTGCTGCGGTGCGTGCATGGAGTGCAACCCATGTGACACCTAAATTTGCTGCAGTAGTTGCTGCAGCTAAAAAAGTTTTATGATCGGTATCGATACCAATACGCATCTTTACGGTGACGGGGATACCAAATGGTTTTGCGGCAGTAACCGCTGCGCCAACAATTGCTTCAAAGAGTTTGCGCTTATAAGGAAGGGCTGCCCCTCCCCCCTTTCGAGTGACCTTAGGAACTGGGCAGCCAAAATTCATGTCGATGTGATCAGCTAAATTTTCTTTACCAATCATGGTTACGGCGGCGCGCATCGTGTGTGGATCCACGCTATAAAGTTGAACAGAACGTGGCCACTCGCTACTGCCATCTTTATTCTTGCCGGGATGCAACATACGAAGTGTTTCTTCACGCCGCTCTATTAGCGCACGCGCAGTAACCATTTCCGAGATAAACAGGCCTGCTCCTTGTTCGCGACAGAGCGTGCGAAATGGTGCGTTAGTGATTCCAGCCATCGGTGCAAGCACCACTGATGGATCAATCAGATGGTCGCCACTTGCAAGTGGCAGGCGAAGTGGTGTTAGAGACCGAGTAGTCGCGGCGCTAGCCATGCTTCAACCTGATCGATTCCAATGCGCTCTTGTGCCATGGTGTCACGATCACGAATTGTTACAGCGCTATCTTCTAGAGTTTCAAAGTCGATAGTGATGCAATAGGGAGTTCCAATTTCATCTTGACGGCGATAGCGGCGACCGATTGCACCGGAATCATCGAAGTCGATGTTCCAACTCTTGCGCAATTGCGCTGCTAAATCACGTGCCTTTGGCGATAGATCGGCATTGCGTGACAGTGGCAGAACTGCTGCTTTCACAGGAGCCAAGCGATGATCGAGTTTTAATACAGTGCGCTTCTCCATCTCGCCTTTGGAATTAGGTGCTTCATCTTCGGTGAATGCATCCATCAAGAAGGTAAGTGTGCAGCGATCAACTCCGGCCGCAGGTTCGATAACAAATGGCGTCCAACGCTCATTCTTATCTTGATCAAAGTAAGTCAGATCCTTACCCGATGCCGCAGAGTGAGCTTTCAGATCGAAGTCGGTGCGATTAGCAATACCTTCTAGCTCGCCCCACTCAGTACCAGCAAAATCAAATTTATATTCAATATCTACTGTGCGCTTTGAATAATGGGAGAGCTTCTCTTTGGGATGTTCGAAGAGGCGAAGGCGATCTGGATTGATTCCTAAATCTTTATACCAAGCCAGGCGATGATCGATCCAGTATTGATGCCAATCTTCATCACTTCCTGGTGGCACAAAGAACTCCATCTCCATCTGCTCGAATTCGCGAGTACGGAAGATGAAGTTGCCTGGCGTAATTTCATTGCGGAAAGATTTACCGATCTGGCCAATACCAAATGGTGGTTTCTTACGAGAGGTCTGTAGGACCTGCTCGAAGTTAATAAAGATGCCCTGTGCTGTTTCTGGTCGCAGATAGGCAAGACCTGATTCATCCTCAGTTGCGCCAAGGAATGTTTTCAATAAACCTGAGAATTGTTTTGGAGATGTGAACTTTCCTTTATTTCCGCAGTTAGGACAGTTAACTTCTTCTAGTGAATTTGGCTTGCGAGAATTCTTTGCTTCAAATGCTTCCTCTAAATGATCGGCGCGATAGCGCTTGTGGCATTCAGTGCACTCGGTAAGTGGATCGGTAAAAGTTTCTACGTGGCCCGATGCTTGCCACACTTCTGGTGCCAAGATCACACAGGAATCAAGGCCAACCACATCTTCGCGACCCATGACCATGTACTTCCACCATTGGCGCTTCACATTGTTCTTTACTTCCACACCTAGTGGGCCGTAATCCCATGCCGCGCGTAATCCGCCATAAATTTCAGAGCTGGGATAAACAAATCCGCGGCGCTTTGAAAGACTAACTATATTTTCTAACCGGTCCATTGCCATTAATTTTCTCCATCCGGCTGGCTGTCGGCGGTGGCAACGTGTGTTGCTTTCCGTAGTGTGAAGTTTACCCTGTCCGCGCTACCCTCTTACTATGAACTTGCCAGCATCGACGTGGTCATTGGGTTTTGCTGCCCTTACCGTTGCGGCAACAACTGCCGGAGGCGCACTGGCCCTGAAATCGCGCGATCGTTTCCATCTTGTCTTGGGACTCGCAGCTGGTTTGCTACTAGGACTCGTGGGTTTTGATTTATTGCCAGAAGTTTTCTCCCGCTCGAGTTCTAGTTTTGGTGGAGTTCGAGCGGTATCCATCGCGATTATTGCTGGCTTTTTTCTTCTTCACATTTTGGAGGGAATCTTTGGTTCCCATGAACCCGCCGAATCTCATTACGGACACGAGCACGATCACGGGCACGTCGCAGGAACGCTGGGTGCAATCGCAATGGCCGGCCATGTTTTTCTTGATGGCATGGCCCTTGGTATCTCATTTCGAGTAAGTCACTCACTTGGTCTTGCAGTATTTATTGCCATTGTGGTTCATGCTTTTAGCGATGGACTCAATACCGTTTCGATGATGCTCAAGAGTGGAAATTGGAGCAAGAACGGCGTCTGGTTGCTCGCAGTTGATGGCGCAGCACGTCTGGGCGGTGCAACCCTGGGAAGTTACTTGGTGCTGAATGATTCACTCTTGGCCCTTTACTTAGCTGCCTTCTCTGGCTTCTTGATTTACATCGCAACTTCGCACATTTTGCCAGAGGCACATTCGCGTCATCCATCTCGGTGGACTTTTGCTACAACTGCTTTAGGAATTGCAATTATGTGGGTTGTTGTAGCGGTGACTTCTTAAGCTTTTCCAAATCTGCGATCGCGGCGTGAATATTCTTCAATCGCTTTCCAGAGTACGGTGCGATCTACATCGGGCCATAAGACATCCATAAAGACTAACTCGGCATAGGCTGATTGCCACGGCAAAAAATTACTTGTGCGCAATTCACCCGATGAGCGAAGGAAGAGATCGACATCGCGCATAGTGGGTTCATCTAAGTACTTTTGAAAGATTTTTTCAGTAATCGCATCTGCCTTGATTTTTCCGCGCTTTACATCGCGGGCTAATTCGGCAGCGGCATCAACGATCTCTGCTCGACCACCGTAATTAACGCACATGTTCAGCGTAAGAACTTTATTTTTCTTAGTTAACTCTTCAGCGATCTCTAACTCATTAATAACACTGGCCCAGAGCCGTTTTGGACGGCCGACCCAACGCACTCGCACGCCCAGTTCGTGCATCTCATCGCGCCGTCTGCGAATCACATCGCGGTTAAATCCCATTAAGAATTTCACTTCTTCCGGAGAGCGGCGCCAATTCTCGGTAGAGAATGCAAATGCGCTAATTTCCTTGACGCCAATTTCAATTGCACCTTCAAGAACGTCAAAGAGTGATTTCTCGCCAGCTTCATGTCCGGCGGTGCGCGGTAAGCCACGATTCTTTGCCCAGCGACCATTTCCATCCATAACGATGGCGACATGTTGTGGAATTAATTCCGGTTTGATCTTGGGTGGAGTAATTCCGGCTGGATGGGGGCTTGGTTTGCGCGTCATACTCGCTCCACTAATGGCAGGCTTCTAAGTCCTCGCTCTAAGTGCCATTGTAAATAGGCGGCGATCAAACCATTGGCTTCTCGGCGATTGCGATTCTCACTCGAATCTGCGCTAGCCCAATCCCCCGTAAGCAGGGCGGCCATCAGTGAGAGAGTTTCCGGTGCAGGAGTGGCACATGCTGAAGGTCGACATTCAGCGCAGACTGAGCCACCACCAACCAATGAGAAGTAACGATGCGGTCCTGGTTTTTCACAGCGCGAACAGATGGTCATCGATGGTGCGTAACCACCGATTGCTAGTGAACGAAGCAGAAATGCATCGAGAATAAGTGAGGGTTCGTGAATGTTTTCGGTGAGTGCTTTAAGGCCGCCAACAAGAAGTAAGTACTCTTGAAGTGCTGGCTCGTATTCTTGCGCGGTAAATCGTTCAGCCGTTTCTAAAATTGCCGAAGCAATTGTCCAGCGTTGATAATCCTCAGTAAGCAAGTCGCCATAATTCATAATCGCTTCTACCTGCGTGACTGTGTCGAAAGTTTTGCCCACGTGCAACTGCACATCGATGTGGCTGCCAGGCTCTAACCGTGCGCCAAATTTCGACATAGTGCGTCGAACTCCTTTAGCAACGCCACGAATTCGACCATGTTCGCGAGAGAGCATGGTGACGATCCGGTCTGCTTCACCCAATTTTTGAGTGCGCAGCACTACGGCTTCATCGCGATAGAGAGTCACAGCCCTACCGTAAGGCAAGGGCTACCAGATTTAGCGAATGGCGCGATTTATTGCAGAGATGACTGCCTTGAGTGAGGCAGTTGTCGTGTTGGGATCAATGCCAACTCCCCAATACACATCGCCATCGATTGCGCACTCTAAATAAGCAGCCGCACTTGCATCGCCACCTGCCGCGAGTGCATGCTCGTAGTAATCGAGAACGCGAACATCGACACCGTAACTCTGCAAAATATTGCAGAACGCTGCAATTGGACCATTGCCCGTTCCAGTGAGGTTCTGCTCTTGGCCACGATCTAGCAATGTGACAGTGAGGTGCACATCTTCATCAAGCACAGAAGTTTGTGAGAGACCCTTTAATCTAAAGCGGCCCCAGCTCTGTAACTTCTTACTCAACGCAGGAAGATACTCATCTTCAAACATCTCCCACATTGCATCGGCAGTTACTTCGCCACCAGTGGTATCAGTTGCACTCTGCACTACTTTGCTAAATTCAATCTGCAAACGACGTGGTAGATCTAGATGATGTTCATTCTTCATCAAGTAAGCAACGCCACCCTTGCCCGATTGACTATTGACGCGAATCACCGCTTCGTAGCTACGGCCAATGTCCTTAGGATCAATCGGAAGATAAGGAACCGCCCAGGTATGTTGATCGACATGAACGCCTGCGGTTGCCGCATCGCGCTCCATGTGTTCAAGTCCCTTTTTAATGGCATCTTGATGCGAACCGGAGAAGGCGGTAAATACTAAATCGCCACCGTAAGGATGGCGTTCAGGTACTCGAAGTTGATTGGCATATTCAACGGTGCGACGGATCTCATCGATGTTAGAGAAATCAATCATCGGATCGATACCGTGGCTTACTAAGTTCATGCCCAGCGTTACTAAGCAGACATTGCCAGTGCGCTCACCATTACCAAAGAGAGTTCCTTCAATGCGATCGGCGCCAGCTAAGTAACCAAGTTCGGCTGCTGCAACACCAGTGCCACGATCGTTATGTGGGTGCAGACTCAAGACAACACTGTCGCGGTATGCCAAGTTGCGACTCATCCACTCGATTGAATCGGCGTAAATATTTGGTGTCGCCATTTCGACAGTCGCTGGCAAGTTGAGAATGGTTTTCCAACTTGGAGTTGGACGCCAAATATCATTGACTGCATTACATACTTCAAGTGCGTAATCGAGTTCAGTTCCAGTGTAGGACTCCGGTGAATACTCAAAGGAGACTACGGTTGGTTTTACTGAATCAACTAGCTTCAAGCAGTACGCCGCAGCATCGGTGGCAATTTTCTTCACGCCATCGCGATCTTGGGCAAAGACCACTCGTCGCTGCAAGGTTGATGTCGAGTTATACAAATGAACTACTGCTTGCTTTGCTCCCTTGATTGATTCAAAGGTGCGATCTATCAATGGTTCGCGGGCTTGGGTAAGAACTTGGATGATGACATCATCGGGAATTAAGTCATCTTCAATAATTTTGCGAACGAAATCGAAGTCAGTCTGGCTCGCGCTAGGAAAGCCCACTTCAATCTCTTTGTAACCCATTGCTACTAATAGATGGAACATCGCCAACTTGCGTGGGGTATCCATAGGATCGATTAGCGCTTGATTTCCATCGCGCAGATCTACTGAGCACCACTTAGGCGCAACGCTCATTTTCTTGCTCGGCCAAGTGCGATCTGGAAGATCGACTGGAATAAATGAGGAATAGCGATGCACTGGCATTGATGAGCCAGATTGCTGTGGGAAATTCATTTTCGTCTCCTTAAAATTTTCGCGGGGTGGGTTTTTCCGGTGCGACTAACCCCGCGGCGAGGGGACCGGTTACTTGGCCCCGCCACGGCAGCGAAGGAGGAGGCTGCGAGACATGAAGTAATTGTAACGCGAGAGCGAAGTGATGGGCAAGCCAGCGTTAGAACGGGTGAATCTGCTCCATGACTTCCATAATTTTTACCGTATCGACAAGGCTCATGATTGGGCTCTCGGTAAGTCCCTTAGCAATGCACTCTTCAGCATGAATTGCTTGGTACTGCATGCCGCGACCTTCGATCTTTGTGTCATAAGTTTTTATCAGAACATGGTTGCTGTCATAAACACGGAATGATGTTTGCAAGAAGAACCAACCATCAATTTCGATCCGACCCTTTGTTCCGTGAATTGCAGCGGTAAGTGTTCCGGCCATTGTCATACAAGAATTAATCATTCCGATGCTGCCATTGTTGTATTTCAAAACCGCAGCAGTTGCCGAATCCACACCAGTATCAGTCATTACTGAAGATCCTGAAACTGAATCTGGAAAACCAAGAGTGCGAATTGCCATGTGAACTGGATAAATTCCGAGATCGTAATGAGCTCCGCCGCCTTGCTCGCGATTCCAGAGACGCGGTGCCTTCTCAATTGGCAGGTATTGGCTGTGATCGGCATAAACAAAGTGTGGTGTTCCGATTAATCCAGAATCGATAACTTCAAAGACGGCATCCATTGTTGGCAAGAAGCGCGTCCACATCGCCTCCATAACAAAGACTTTCTTGCGTTTTGCCGCATCATAAATTGCCTTGGCATCAGCTGAATTCATTGTGAATGGCTTCTCGAGCAGAACATGCTTTCCAGCTTCGATTGCAAGTAGCGCATGGTCGCGGTGAAGTGTTTGAACCGTTGAGATATAGACAATATCTACTTCAGGATCAGCGACAAGGGCTGCGTAATTAGCATGGCGGTTAGGGATCGAAAATTTATCGGCGAAGGCATTGGTGCGCGCCATGTCGCGAGTGGCAACGGCTTGAATTTTTAGCCCGGCGATTTGGAAATCTTTTGCGATGATGTCAGCAATTCCACCTGCGCCTAAATAACCCCAACGAAGTGCCATTTTATCTCCTTACATTTTCACGATTAAATTAGATATTGTCTTAGCTAGAGCGTAGTTAAAGTATCGGTAAATAGCGATCTAATTCGTAAGCGCTGACTTGGCGGCGATAGTCCTGCCACTCGGCCCGCTTATTTCGAAGTACATATTCAAAGACATGCTCCCCTAAAGTCTCGCGGACAAGTGCGCTCGATTCCATGGCGACAATTGCTTCACTCAAGTTTGCGGGAAGTGGCAAAGGCTTGCTCTCATCCTTTAATTCGTAGCTTTCCGCAACACCCTTGAGACCCGCTGCCAACATCACGGCGTAGGCCAAGTAGGGATTGCAAGCCGAATCAGGTGAGCGAAATTCCACGCGAGTGGAGTTCTCTTTATTGGGTTTGTACATCGGAACTCGAACGAGTGCATCGCGATTTCCTTGACCCCAATTAGCCAAGGTAGGCGCTTCCCCACCGCCGTGCAGGCGCTTATACGAATTGACCCACTGATTTGTTATCAACGAAATTTCACCAGCATGTGTTAGGAGTCCGGCGATAAAGGATCGTCCTACTTTCGACAAGTTGTACTGCGCATTGGGATCGTAGAAAGCATTCTTCTCGCCCTCAAAGAGTGAGACGTGAGTATGCATTCCCGAACCCGGATGATCGGTAAATGGCTTGGGCATAAAAGAGGCGTGGCAACCTTGATCGAGTGCAACTTCTTTTACAACATGGCGAAAAGTCATGATGTTATCGGCGGTGCTTAACGCATCGGCATAACGCAGATCAATCTCTTGTTGGCCAGGAGCGCCTTCATGATGGCTAAATTCAACGCTAATTCCCATCGCTTCTAAAAGCGTGATTGCTTGGCGCCGAAAATCTTGACCCACAACTGCGGGTGTGTGATCGAAGTAGCCTCCGGCATCAACTGGAATTGGTTCTTTGCCACGTTGTGGTGCTTCTTGAAAGAGAAAGAATTCAATTTCGGGATGGGTGTAACAGGTGTAACCCATTTCAGCAGCTTTACTCAAAGTCTTGCGCAGAACATTGCGCGGATCCGATGGTGATGGCGTGCCATCTGGCATCACGATGTCACAGAACATACGAGCCGCACCTGGTGCTTCAGTGCGCCATGGCAGAACAGAGAATGTCGCAGGGTCTGGAACAGCCAACATATCTGACTCGGTATCGCGGGCAAAGCCTTCAATCGCTGAACCATCAAAGCCAATACCTTCATCAAATGCATTCTGCAATTCAGCTGGTGCAATCGCTACCGATTTAAGAAAGCCCAGTACATCGGTGAACCAGAGCCGCACAAAACGAATGTTGCGCTCTTCTAAGGTGCGTAATACAAACTCTTCTTGCTTGCCATGATCGGGGGAAGTCATGTCCGCATCATGCCAAGTGTGCGTTACAGCCGTGTTACGAAGTAAGGGTTATTCGCTCCAGCGGGAGGTGATGGGCAGGCGGCGATCTTTGCCAAATGCGCGGCTGGAGACTTTTGTTCCTGGCGGATATTGGCGTCGCTTGTATTCGGCCTTATCAACTAGCCCGATCACCCGCGAAATCAATGCAGGATCAAAGCCAGCTGCGGCCAGCGCAGTTGCACCGCGATCTTCATCGACATAAGCCCGAAGCAATTGATCTAAAACTGGGTACTCCGGAAGTGAGTCTGAATCTCTCTGATCTGGTCGAAGTTCGGCACTTGGCTCTTTAGTAATGGAGCGCTCTGGAATCGGTGGAACTTCACCTTGGGCAATTGCCAGCGCATTACGCCATCTCGCAAGAGCCCAGACATCGCTCTTGTAAATATCTTTGATCGGGGCAAAGCCACCAACTGCATCACCATAGAGAGTGGAATAGCCCACGGCTAATTCACTCTTATTTCCTGTTGCCAGAATCAGGTGACCCTCTTGATTGGAAAGTCCCATCAAAGTGGTGCCGCGAACTCGGGCTTGGAGGTTCTCTTCGGCTAATCCTTCAAGGCGCATCGCTTGTAAATAACTGGCCACCATCGGTGCAATTTCAATGACCCGGTAATTAAGGCCAGTGGCTTGGGCTAAAGCGGCAGCATCGGCAAGTGAGTGATCGGAGGAATATTTGCTAGGAAGGGCAATGCCATAAACATTGGCTGCGCCGATTGCATCGCAGGCAATCGCTGCAACTATTGCGGAATCAATGCCGCCAGAGACTCCTAGCGCCACAGATTTAAATTTGTTCTTCAGAACATAATCGCGCAGACCGATAACTAGGGCCTGCCACATCTCACCGTACTCGTCCAGGCGAGGTGCTACGCCATGAGTAATACGTGGATATGGTGCATTTGCATCTTGGTGAAGAACTAAGTCCGGATCACTCGATTGCAAGCGCAGATTAAGATCGACCACCATCAAGCCATCATCAAATTGTGGCGCCCGAGCAATGATTCCACCTTGGGCATCGACCACAATTGTGTCGCCATCGAAAACTAAATCATCTTGGCCACCAGTCATGTTCACGTACGCAAGCGGGGCGCCAATTTCGCGAGCGCGCTGTTGGACTAGCGCCAATCGGCGATCATCTTTATTTCGCTCATAGGGGCTGCCGTTAGGTACTAGAACTAATCCAGGTTGGCGCTTTACTAATTCAGCAACTGTGCCACCTTCTTGCCAAATATCTTCACAGATCGCAAAGCCCACATCGACACCATGAATGCGAATTACGAGTGATTCATTGCCGGGCACGAAATTTCGGAACTCATCGAAGACTCCGTAATTAGGCAGATGATGTTTGATGTAGCGGGCTTTAATTTCACCGCCGGAGATAATTGCAATGGCATTCTGCGGTGCACCACTGGGCTGTCCCAAACGATCAACGGCTTGGTCAATCTGATCGAGATAGCCAACTACGGCAACGATTTCGCCCAAACCACTTGCTTGAAGCCTGGTCGCAAGTTGGGTAATCGCACTCTTGCTTGCAGCGCGAAATGAAGGGCGCAGCGCTAAGTCTTCAACCGGGTACCCAGTCAGGCACATCTCGGGAAAGATCACGATGTGTGCGCCAGCTGCAGCTGCTTGCGCCACATTGCTTGCGATTAATTCCGAATTTCCACGCAGCTCGCCAACGGTGGGATTTATTTGGGCCAGCGCAATGCGCATCTGCCGCAATTGATCGGTGGCCATTTGCTAAGCCTACCGATCGGCAGGTGCTGGCTGGTGCAAATTATTCTTGGGCAATCGCAGATTTAAGCGGTAAAGTAGGAGCGATCCCAGGGACCTTTTCCAAAGGCCTTGAGGCAAGGAGCAAGTAATGAGTACCGAATCCCTCTATGGCGGAGCGCTGCATCGACGCGTCACTATCCGTGATTTAGCAGCTGCAAAAGTTCGTGGTGAGAAGTGGGCAATGCTTACCTCTTACGAGCAGATGACTGCCGAGATATTCGATGAGGCTGGAATTCCGGTCCTACTCGTCGGCGATAGCGCGGCCAATAATTTCTTCGGTGAAGAGAACACAATCGCAATTACCGTCGATGAAATGATTCCCTTAGTTCGCGCCGTGGTGCGGGCATCACAGCGCGCCATGGTTATCGCCGATCTCCCCTTTGGATCTTATGAGGCATCTGCCGAACAGGCCCTTGCAACAGCAGTCCGCTTCTTTAAGGAATCTGGTGCACATGCCGTCAAACTAGAGGGAGCGCAAATAGCGGCGGTAAAAACTCTTACCTCCAATGGCATTCCAGTGATGGGCCATGTAGGACTTACTCCACAATCACTCCATCAATTAAGTGGCTATCGGGTGCAAGGTCGCAGCGATGGCGAAGTTATTCTGGCTGCAGCCAAAGAGCTCGAGGCAGCCGGTGCCTTTGCCATAGTTCTTGAATTAGTAACCGCCAAACTTGCTGAAAAAATCACTGCTGAACTCACTATTCCTACCATTGGAATTGGCGCAGGTCCGCAGTGCGATGCTCAAGTGCTGGTCTGGAATGACCTCATGGGATTGACGAAGAAGGCGCCTAAATTGGCTAAGGCTTATCTCAATTTGCGGGAGAGTATGCTCGGCGCCACTGCGCAATGGGCGCAGGATGTTCGCACCGGTGTATTCCCTGGACCGGAGCAGACCTTTCACTAAGTAGTCTGGCGAAACTCCCGCTACTGCGATTTTGAGAAGGAGTGGCTCCCATTCATGTCGAAGTTATCGAAATTTCGGATGGATCTGACTCCACTCCGTAAATATCCCGACTTCCGATCGCTCTGGGCATCGGGAATGGTCTCCAATCTCGGTTCGATGATCACTTATGTCGCCGTTCCATTCCAAATTAAGAATCTCACTCACTCCTACCTTGCCGTGGCACTCAGTGCCGCAGTCGAAATTATTCCGCTGGTGATCTTCGGACTCTATGGCGGCGTCCTGGCCGATTCAGTAGATCGTAAGAAGATGATTTGGGCGGCCGAAGCTGGCGCCATGGCGCTGAGTGCGACCTTATTTATTAATTCGCAGTTGGCCCACCCATCGCTGCTGCTCATCTACATCGTCGCGGCCGCCTTCGCGGCGGTCGATGGTCTGCAACGACCCAGCATGGATGCGATCTTGCCACGGTTGGTCGGCCATGATGACTTGCCTTCAGCAAGTGCTCTCCTCAGTCTGCGCATGCAGATGGCAATCATCGTCGGACCGGCAATTGGCGGAATTATTATCTCCACTTTCTCAGTAGGAACTGGTTACGCAGTAGATGTAACGAGCTTTCTCGTCTCTTTAATATTTTTAAGTCGAGTAAAGAATGTGCCACCGCACGAAAGTGCCGAAAAGCCATCTCTGGCAGGACTTTGGCTCGGTATTCGCTATGCCTTTGGCCGGCAAGATTTACTCGGTACTTACCTTGTTGATTTGGCTGCGATGTTCTTTGCTATGCCAAATGCACTCTTTCCATTTTGGGTTGATCAATTGCATGCACCGTGGGCGCTTGGTCTGCTCTATGGCGCCGGAACTGTCGGCGCATTCTTCGTAACGATTACAAGTGGCTGGGTGAAGCACTACCGATTCCACGGTCGCGCTATCGCATTGGCCGCAGTTGGATGGGGAATCGCAATTACCCTCTCCGGATTGGTCCACTCGATCTACTTAGTCATCTTCTGTCTGGCACTTGCCGGGGCGGCCGACCATGTCAGTGTTCTCTTCCGCGCCGCGATCTGGAACCAGACTATCCCCGATGAAATTCGTGGGCGACTTGCCGGAATTCAACTCCTCTCCTACTCAGTTGGACCACTTGCCGGACAACTTCGGGCCGCAACGATGGCATCGGCTACTACGTTGGCCATCTCGGTAACTTCTGGTGGGGTTATGTGCATCATTGTGGTGCTCTTACTGACCAGTTGGCTCGTAAAATTCCGAAAATATGATGTCGAAAGCAACGAATTTGCCATTGCGCAACGAAAAATTCGTGCCGAACGAGAAAATATCTAATTTTTTTCGTAAATACATAAAAAATCAAAAAATAAATGTGCGACACGCACTGCAATTATTTTCACAAAATGCTGGCATTGTGAGCCATTTACTGACACGCTTATCCATGAACAGGTCCGGTGACGGATCGGACCATTCCGATAGGAGAAGTTACGTGGCTGCAGCTAAGAAATCTGCTCCAAAGCGTCGCAAGAAGGCCGCTGCTAAAAAGGCAGCTCCAAAGCGTCGTAAGAAAGCCGCTGCTAAAAAGGCAGCTCCAAAGAAGCGTCGCAAGAAGGCAGCTGCTAAGAAAGCAGCTCCAAAGCGTCGTCGTAAGAAGGCAGCTGCTAAGAAAGCAGCTCCAAAGAAGCGTCGCAAGAAGGCAGCTGCTAAGAAGGCAGCTCCAAAGCGTCGTCGCAAGAAGGCAGCTGCAGCAGCAGCTCCAAAAAAGCGTCGTCGTCGTAAGAAGGCTGCTGCGTAAGCAGAGCATTATAAAAAAGACCCGCCACGAAAGTGGCGGGTCTTTTTTCTTGCTACAAACCTTCCTGCTCTCGCAGGTGCTCTCCTACCTTCTTAAAGATTTTCTCAATAGAACTCTGCTCACTCTGCGTCAAATGTTCCATAAATCTATGGCGAATACTGGTGACGTGATCCGGGGCAGCCGCAGAGATTGCGTTCCATCCCTTTGTGGTCATCACTGCAAAGGAGCCACGTTTATCAGTGGGACAGGATTGCCGCTTTACCCAGCCCGCCTTCTCCATGACTGTGATTCGATGTGAAAGTCGCGAGCGCGACATGATCGCCTGGGCAGCCAGATCACTCATACGCATCATGCGATCAGGCGCCTCGCTTAAATGGGCGAGAATTTCATAGTCAGAAAGGCTCAGATCGTGGCCCGCTAAATCACCATCGAGTGCTTCCCATACTCGGCGACTTACGACAATGAAGGAGCGCCAAGCCTCTAACTCGCTCGCTGTTAACCAGCGCGCCGATAGTGAGGTAGCGTTTTTACTTGTCATAGTGTTTCAATCCTACCGAGAAGTTGAAGATTCAACTACTTGTATTTCTTACAGAAGAGGTCCAAACGTGCCCAGTGGATTAGATACAGCTCATCGCGACTCCTCGATTCGCCCACAAGATGATCTCTTTCGCTCCTTCAACGGAGGCTGGCTCAAGAGTGCGCAGATTCCAGATGACCGCGCATCCGATGGCGCCTTCTATGCCCTGCGCGATCAATCAGAAGCGCGGGTTCGAGAGATTATTGAAGGCGCTCACCAGAGCGATGAGGGGCGCAAAGTCAGCGACCTCTACCGATCATTTATGGCAACCGATCAGATTGAAGCTTTAGGCATCTCTCCCATTGCTGCCGAATTAGCGATTGCCGAAACGGTTCATGATCGTGCATCTTTTATTACTGCGATGGCGCAGCTTGAAGCACGTGGCACCGGCGGACTCTTCTCCGCCACGGTTTATACCGATGCCATGGATTCAATGAGCAACATTATTTACCTCAGCCAAGGTGGCATCTCCCTTCCCGATGAGGCGTACTACCGCGAAGATCAATACCAACCCATTCGCGAAGCTCTCGTTGCGCACATTGCGCGGATGTTTGAATTGGCCGGCCTTAGTGATGGCGCACTTCATGCCAAAGAAATTTTGACTCTAGAAACCAAGATTGCATCGCACCACTGGGATCAAGTTCGAGATCGCGATGCGACTCTGACTTATAACAAAGCCACTCGTACTGAACTAGAGAAACTCTCTCAGGGCTTTGATTGGAAGGCCTACCTCCATGCTGCAGAAGTACCGGCCCATGTTCTTGAAAGCACCATTGTTCGTGAGCCATCCTTCTTCACCGGCCTTGGCCAAATCTTGGAAAACTTCCATGCCCAGCAATGGAAATCCTGGCTACTCTGGCAAGTCATTTCCTCTAACGCGCCATACCTACATGATGCGATCGTCCAAGAGAATTTTGCCTTCTACGGCACCACTCTCTCTGGCACTCCCCAACTTCGCGATCGTTGGAAGCGCGCGGTTGGTTTAGTGGAAGGCGCAATGGGCGAGGCAATAGGTCGCATTTATGTCGAGCGCCATTTCCCACCTGCCGCCAAGGAGCGCATGGTGGAGCTAGTTGAGAATTTAATCGAGGCCTATCGCCGCAGCATTCGCTCCCTTGATTGGATGAGCAGCGAAACAAAGGCAAAGGCACTAGAGAAGTTAGAGAAGTTCACTCCGAAGATTGGCTACCCCGATAAGTGGCGCGATTACTCTGCCCTGAAAATTGAGAGCGATGATTTGATGGGTAACTTAGCTCGGATCGCGCGCTTTGGCCGCGACTTTGAGTTGGCAAAATTGGGCAAGCCAGTTGATCGCAGTGAGTGGTACATGACGCCGCAGACTGTCAATGCCTATTACAACCCAGGCATGAATGAGATCGTCTTTCCCGCCGCTATTTTGCAGCCACCCTTCTTTGATCTCGCTGCCGATGATGCCGTCAATTACGGTGCTATTGGCGCGGTAATTGGCCATGAAATCGGCCATGGCTTCGATGACCAAGGATCAAAATATGATGGCGATGGAAATTTGCAAGATTGGTGGAGCGATGCTGACCGCAGTGAATTTGAGAAGCGGGCCAATGCGCTCATCGCGCAATACAACGAACTAGCTCCAGAAGAGACACCAGATACTTTCGTTAATGGTGCACTCACAGTCGGGGAAAACATTGGCGACTTGGGTGGCCTAGGTATTGCCTATCAGGCATACCAGATTGCACTCGATGGCAACGCAGCGCCAGCCATCGATGACCTTTCTGGTGATGAGCGATTCTTTTATTCGTGGGCGAGCGCCTGGCGTGGCAAAGTGCGCCCGGAAGAACTCAAACGTCGGATCGCAACCGATCCACACTCCCCTGGTGAATTTCGTTGCAATCAAGTGGTGCGAAATCTCGATGAGTTCTACCGCGCATTTGGCGTTAGCGAAAACGACTCGTTGTGGCTTAAGCCAGAGGCACGAGTGCGAATCTGGTGAGTGGCTTCTCCTTCGAAATAAGTAAGAGCGACTCCGGCAGTGATGCACGAGCTGGCGTACTTACGACACCTCACGGCACTGTAAATACCCCCGCCTTCATTCCAGTTGGCACCAAGGCCACTGTGAAGTCAGTGCTGCCGGAATCAATGCGCGAATTAGGTGCGCAGGCAATTCTCTCCAATGCTTACCACCTCTACCTGCAGCCGGGTCCAGAGATTCTCGATAGCGCAGGTGGGCTCTCCAAGTTCATGAATTGGAATGGCCCAACTTTTACCGATAGCGGTGGCTTTCAAGTTCTTTCACTGGGTGTGGGATTTAAGAAAGTCTTGGCAATGGATGAGACCACATTTCGCGACGATGATGTTATTGCTGAAAATAAAGAGCGCCTGGCGCACGTCGATGATGATGGCGTTACCTTCAAATCTCATTTAGATGGCTCGATGCATCGCTTCACTCCAGAGTTTTCTATGCAGGTGCAGCACCAAATTGGTGCCGACATTATGTTCGCCTTTGATGAGTGCACTACTTTGCATAACACCCGCTCGTATCAAGAAATTGCACTGGAGCGAACCAGGCTCTGGGCCATTCGCTGCCTTGATGAACATCAACGGCTTACGCAAGCGCGCAGTAGCAAGCCCTACCAAGCACTCTTCGGTGTGATTCAAGGTGCACAGTATGAAGATCTACGTCGCCAAGCCGCTTCCACAATGGGCGCAATGGAGAGTTCTGGAATCTCCTTTGATGGCTTTGGTATCGGTGGTGCGCTCAATAAATCGGAACTGGGAACGATCATCGGGTGGGTTAATCAAGAATTACCACGTGAAAAACCCAAGCACCTTCTGGGGATTGGCGCACCGGAGGATCTCTTCGTAGGAGTTGAGGCCGGTATGGATACCTTCGATTGTGTCCTTGCCTCACGCATCGCGCGCACTAGTGCGGTGTACACGATGGAGGGGCGCTACAACCTTACAAATACGGCCTACCGCACTGATTTCTCACCGATTGATGAGGAGTGCGATTGCTACACCTGCACCTCTTATACTCGCGCATATTTAAATCACCTCTTTCGTGGCAAAGAGATTCTTGCGGCAACGCTGGCCACAATTCACAATGAGCGTTTTATTGTGCGGTTAGTCGACCAAATGCGTACTGCGATTATCAACGGCGATTTTGCTGAACTCAAAGAAGAATTCTTAGGACGCTACAAACACCGGAGCACCCACGCAAATTAACGATTAAATCAGGAGTTGATCGCGGGCAATCTTTGTCGCGCTATCTCGAGAATCAGCACCTAGCTTTCGATAGACATTTCGCAAGTGGGTCTTCATCGTGTTCTGTGAAATATGGAGAGATTTAGCGATCTGGATGAGTGGTCTACCAGTTGCTAAATTCCGAAGGATATCGAGTTCGCGCGAAGTCAATCTACTGTCATCGGATATCTCTTTAAAGGAGCGCTCGCGTACCAGTGTTGCCAAATTCTCCAAGTAGACCAAGGAATGTGTCGCCGCTAGGTCAAGAATTATCTGATTAAAGACTTCGCCGCGTGAGAGGAAAATTTCTTGGTAGCCAAATTCAAAACCAATCCGAAGAGCTGCCATCGCATGTTCTTGCGCAAGGCTACTACTTCCAGAATTTTCCGCTAAGAGTATTAACTTATGGATTCTGCCACGAATGTACTCTTCCGGTAGTTTGGCGAGTTCCTCCTGAATTTTCTCAGAATTCTTTGAGAGTGCACTCGTCTGGAGAATGAAGTCCACCGTCGGAGTTTTCGGTAGCCGAGCCAATAACTCTTTGCCTCGGCTCACATCTTTTGCGGCAGAACGAATTACCAACTCATGTTCATCAATAATTCGAAATGTCTCTACACCTACTTGGTTTTTTACCAATTCGTCGCGGGTTTTTCGCAAGATCTCAAAAGCTAAAGCCTTGTTGCCGCGCTGGAATTCGCAGTAGGCGATCTTGGCTTGGAATCCAGCAACCCAGGGCCAAAGTTCATTTTGGCGGGCTTCGCTAAAGGCTAGTTCCGCATACTGAAGGGCTTGAGTTACATCTCCCATTTCGCGAGAAGTTTCAGTAAGCACGTAGAGAGATTCAAAGGAAAAATATGGCCCTCTCAAGCCCAGTTGCGATGAAATTTGCCATTCAGTGAGCGCATATTCCCGCGCTTGTCGAAAATCACCGGTCGCAAGTAAATAGAGTCCGTTGATTGAATGAGGCTTCTCTGAAAATCGCACTGGGTCGCGCTGTGATACTAACGCGGGGCGCACAGACGTTAATCGATTAAGTGCCGGGAAATCTTCAAGTAAAAGTGCAGCTGAGGCTGCATTGCGAACAATGGCAGCGACCAACTCTTTGGACTCGCCAATTCTTTCTAGCCTTTCCTCTGTGTATCTCTCTTGGATTTCTACAACGTCGCTTAGTCGTCCTTCACAGAATGCAATTTTCGCTTTCATGATGTCGCGATAAATCTCTACCTGGGCTGATAATCCAGCAGCTTTTGCTACGCCGTCTAATCGTTGAAGTCCCAGTTTGACTTCAGAGATACTGGGTTTTACCAAGCTTGCAAAGGCAATCACAATTTCTGCGCCAATTTCAGTCGGGGCGACTTGAGAGGCAAGCTCCTTTGCCCATCGGGTTAATCGAACATGGTCTGCGGTATAAACCAGTTTTGAATAGATACTCTTCAGGATTGGCATTGCCAAATCGTCTCTTCCCATTTCCTGATAAATATCGATAGCGGAGATTGAATCCCCCTTAGCTAAATAAATCTCTGCCATCTGTAATTGCAGATCGCGCTTAAAGGCGGGATCACCATCAAGCTCTGCCTCAAACTTCTCTTTCAATAATCCATTCATTTCGTACTCTTCATTCTCTAAATTCACACAATTAAAATAAAGGCCCTCAAAACTCAGCTGTGCTAGTCGAATTTTTGCCTGGGGGTCCTTGGAAATAGCTGCGGCAATTTCAGGCGTAATGATGTTGAGGAGCGCAAGCTTTTTAATAAAATCTCGATCTACCGAGGATAGAGAGGTTAGTGCCTTATTCAACAAATTTGATCCATCAAGATTTGCTAAAAAATGACGCGCAACTATCTGCTCTTCCTTGCTGCCAGTCAGCCTTTTACATAGGAGTGCAAATGCTGAAGGCCATCCTTGGGCCTTTGCCAAAATCTCTCGACTTTGAATGTCAGAAGAAGAAATTCCAAAAGTTTCCATAATTTGAATTTCTTCATCAGAGTTAAGTCGTAAGTCCGCCGCAGAAATATAATTCTGAGTGGCGGGCACTAAGAGCGCTGTGAGTTCGGGAGTTAACATGCTTCGGCGAATTCCCACTGAACGGACGTTTCTCGGTTGATGTTCTGCCCACATGCGGCTCATGTGACCAGATCCCTTGGGCAGGTCATCTAGATTGTCAAAAATAATAGTTACGGGTCGATCATGTACTGCAAACTCATTTCCCAGGGCAACAACAAACTCCTTGAGTTCGGGAATGTTTCGCTTCATGTCTTCCAACCAAGGTGCAAAACCTGGGATAATTCTTCGTGCACCTTCTCCAATATGAAAATAGATATCCAAAATCGAATCCCCTACACCGGGGGTGTACCAAATAGTTTCGCCTTTATGTTGCGCCGCCCACTGCGCAGCTAACATCGTTTTGCCATAGCCACTAGGAGCAGAGATGAAGAGAGTACGAGCTTCTGGATTAGAAAACTTTTCCAATAGGTGATCTCGAACTAAGAAGTTTCTAGGAACGGGTGGCGGTGTGATTCGCGCGAGTGAGACACCTGCAAGCACCTTCTCCATTACCCACCTCCTCATGCCCGAATTGCGGGTGAGAGGAGTTTGGCAGGGGTGATAAAGAATGTCCAAGTTAAATGTTGAAGGGTGATGTGTTCAAGGTGCACAAGCGCGAAAAGAGCAGAAGAATAGTGTCGATGAGCAGCAACCAGTTACAAAAATTCCTCGGTGGGCGCTTTCGCACCATCCTTTCTGGAAGCCCTGATGCTCCGCCATGGCTAGAAGAAGTTGCCTCTGGCGATGATCCTGGCCTCTTCTTGCCAACCGATGCACCCTGGATTGTTCATGCAAATATGGCAACCCTGGTTGGTGGAGTCCGCGCACTTTTGATGCAAGCACTTCACCCCGGAACATTGGCTGGCGTCGCACAACATTCGCGTTACGAGAAAGATCCATTGGGTCGATTAGCTGGAACAGTTCGTTGGTTAACTCTCACCACCTTCGCATCTGAAGGTGCAATCGGTAAAGAGGCAGCGCGCGTTAATGGACTGCATTCGCGAGTACGAGGCAGTTACTCGCTAAGCAATGGCGAGAAGAAAGATTACCAAGCAAGTAATGAAGATCTCCTCATGTGGGTGCACATTGCATTTACTGAATCCTTCCTTGTTGCACATCAGAAATTTGGGAATACGCCAATTCCAGGTGGTGCTGATGCTTATGTCAAGGGGTGGGCGAAATCGGCGATTCCACTCGGGCTCACTACTGCACCACTTACCGAGGCGGCTCTTCATAAAAAGATCTCTGAATATGCAGATGACTCAATCTTGACCTCAAATGAATCAACTGAGCGAGTCTTGCAATTTCTGGTTAAGCCACCATTGTCATTGACGGCACGTGCGGTCTACTGGATTCTCTTTCAAGCCGCGGTTTCTTCGATGGATAAGCGCTCTCGAGAAATCTTGCATCTGCGATCACTGCCACTGGCTATTACTGTTCCTATGACGAAGGTCCTTCTTGGCGCGATGCGAATGGCCATTGGAAAACACTCACCGCTAGAAGAAGCAGCAATTGCGCGCTTGAAGCGACTAGGAAAGATTTAACTTCCTAATTTCTTGAGTGCATCACCTGTAATTCGGTGCACCGTCCACTCATCCATTGCGACAGCGCCGTGCGAGCTATAAAACTCGATGGCTGGACTATTCCAATCAAGGACCCACCATTGAAAGCGTGGATAGCCGCGTTCAACGCAGATTCTGGCTAATTCTTTCAGCAGTGCGAGCCCAAAACCTTGGCCACGAAACTCTGGTTGCACATAGAGATCTTCTAAATAAATTCCATGTTTGCCTAGCCAAGTTGAGTAATTGAGGAACCAGATAGCTATTCCAACAACTTTGCCATCTACATCAACTACGTGGGCAAAGACTTTGGGAACGTCGCCAAAGAGGGTTCGCTCTAGTTCTTCAACTGTGGCAAGAACTTCGTGTTCGGCTTTTTCGTAGATTGCTAAATCTTTGATCAACTGCAGAATCCCTGGAAGGTCTCCTACTTTGGCGGGGCGAATCACTTGGCACCTGCCTCTCTTGCTGCAGCAATTTTGGCACTAGTGAGTCTTGGCGCAGCAAAGGTAAAGAGTACGCTGCCCAGCACAAATGCAATAATGAAAGTGCTGCGCAGGGCGATCTCGCGGGAATAGAAATGCTCTCCGATCGACACTATTGCACCGCCCAAAAGTGTGGCGATCGGGATAGTTCCCCAGGCAAACATTCGGTAGACGCTATTTACTCGTCCCATTAAATCGCCAGGAATGATGCTTTGGCGCAATGAGACAGTAATTAAATTCCATAACATGGAGCAGAATGTTTCTGCCGCAAAAACAATCCAGGCAATCTGCCACGAACTAGTAAGACCAAGAATTAGCGTTGCGATTGGTATGCCAGCAAGTGCCAGCGCCAGAGATTTGCCATCACCAAGCCGCTTCGCCACCTTAGGACCCAACATGCCACCGAGAATTCCACCCACAGCTCCAGCAGTTCCCAGGATTGCGAAGATAAAGACCGAGGTGTGAAGGACTTCTTGGGCATAAAAGATTTGAATTGCATTGGGAATGCTGGAGTAGAGATTGAAGCAACCTAAAATTATTGCCAAGTCCCGTAAGAATTTATTGCGCCAGAGCCAGCTCACTCCCTCTTTCATCTCTACTTTAAAATTTTGACGCTCCGAGATTGGTTTATCTGAACGGAATGAGCCAGAAATTGCACCCATGAGTCCTGCGCAGATGAAGAAGCTGGTCGCATCAAAAATAAAGGGTGCGGCAAGTGCAAAGCCAAGTAAGAGCGAACCTAATGGTGGACCAATAAATGAGCCAAAGAGAGCCTCTGCCGTTCCCATCCGGCCATTTGCCTTCTCTAAATGCTCACTATTAACCAGTGAGGGGAGGATTGTTTGCGCCGTGTTGTTATGAAGTACATCCATCATTCCGAAGATCAGAGCGGTGAGTACCAGAATCCAATAGAGCCCGTAATGGGTCTCCTTAAGTGAAACCACATCTTTAAGTGCAGGTAAATGAGACTTATTAACTACAACACCGAGAACGACTATCAGAGTCAGAGCGCCCCGGCAAAAATCCATGAGAACCAATATTTTCTTACGATCGTAGCGATCGGTGATAACACCGGCGGGTAGAGTAAAGATTAACCATGGCAGACGTTGTGCCAAAGTTATGAGAGCAATTAGAAACGGTGATCGCGTAGTGGCAGATGCCAGCCATGGATAAGCAACAGAGGCGATACCGTCGCCTAAATTAGAGATCGATGTCGCACTCCAGAGTCGCCAAAAAACATTAGGCAGTCGAGTTGATTTACTCACTACGAAACTTAATCTTTTTTGCGTGCATGATCACTTTGATTCGAGCAATCGCGCTCTTACCCATGCCATGGAGGGCTTCCAATTCACTTAAACGAATCTTGCGTAAATCAGAGACTTTGAAGAGTTTGGCTTCAACCAGAGCAAGCCTTGCTGGCGCAGCTAAACCAATCTCACGCCAATTTGCATCGAGTTCACGCGATTCCATTATTCGATCTTATCTTTACCTCTGCGCTATTGGGGATTCTTCCTCCTTGGACCTAAACTTGCGGGTATGGAATTTGAGCGCATCCCGGTCTCGGCTGCGCAGATAGATCACTTAAAAACTTTGGTCACTGGTGGCGTATCAACCGTTGAATCAGTCTTAGACCAACATGGTCGCGATGAATCTGCCCATCCGCCGGTGCGCCCGTACGCAGTTGTTTCGCCAAAGAGCACTGAGGAAGTTTCACAAGTATTGAGTTACTGCAATTCCCAAGGCATTCCGGTTATTGCATTTGGTGGCGGAACATCGTTGGAAGGTCACGTACTTCCAATTCACGGTGGAATCACACTCGACATGACTTTGATGAATCGCATTATTGAGGTGCGACCAGATGATCTTTTGGTTCGCGTAGAAGCAGGAGTCCATCGGGTCTTTCTTAATGAGAAATTAGCAGCGCAAGGACTCTTCTTCTCGGTTGATCCTGGCGCAGATGCAACCCTCGGTGGAATGACTGCCACTGGTGCAGCTGGTACTACTACCGTGCGTTACGGATCTATGCGCGACAATGTCATGGCACTCACTGCAGTTCTGGCAGATGGCACAGTTGTTACCGTCGGACGCGAAACTCGCAAACTCTCTGCAGGTTACGATCTCACTCGTTTAATTGTTGGCTCCGAAGGAACACTTGCTGTCATTACTGAAATTACACTTCGCATCTTTGGAATTCCCGAGAAGATGGCGGCAGCAATCGTGCGCTTTCCCACTCTGCGCGACGGAGTTGAAGCGGCCACCGCAGTTGTAAAGATGGGAATTGCAATTGCACGATGTGAATTCCTCGATGCCCAGAGTATTCGTAACGTCAATTCTCACGATGGCCTCGCGCTTAAAGAGACACCTACTCTCTTCTTTGAATTTCATGGCAGTCCGCAGGGAGTCGAAGAGGATGCCAATTCAGTGCGAGAAATTATCGCTGAATTTAACGGCTCGGATTTTGAATGGACTACCGATGAGAGTGCAAGACGTAAACTCTGGCAGGCCCGTCACAATGCTTATTGGTCTGCGATTGAAGCTAACCCTGGAAAACGTGGCGTAAGTACCGACATGGCAGTTCCAATTTCACAATTACCAGAAGCGGTAGAGCGTTGTGAAAAGATTCTTAAGAGCCATCCGTATCCCCACTCATTCTTGGGACATGTGGCCGATGGAAATTTCCACACTTTGATCATTACCGATCCAAGCAAGCCTGATGAACTTGAAGCAATTCGCAAAGTAAGTCATGAGATGGTGTTAGAAATTATCGCTCTAGGTGGCACCTGCACCGGCGAACATGGAATTGGCATGGGAAAGATCGAAGCCCTCGTTGAAGAGACTGGATCGAGTGCGGTAAATGTGATGCGCGAAATCAAGAAGACCCTTGATCCGAATTACATTCTCAATCCAGGAAAGATCTTTACCCGCTTTAGTTAAACCGTTGGGGTTTTGTAAAGAACTTTTCCAGCAACTTTAATCTCAGTATCAACTAGATACTTCTTTACCGCTGCAAGATTGATCTCAAGTCCTATGCCAGGACGATCTGGAATCGTGATCATTCCATCGCTCTCTACTTCAATTTTATCGACCGTTAATTCAACACAGAGCGACTTGGGTTCCATTGGATACTCAGTAATCCATGAATCTTTCAGGCCGGCAAATGGTTGTAGGGATGCGGAGAGTGCAGAGTGTGAAGTAAATGTGTGATTGACGAATTGCACGCCACGGGCCTTTGCATATTGGGCAACGCGATAAGCATCGCCAATACCGCCGATGTAGCCAGTATCAATCTGCACAAAACCGACGCCACCATGATCGATGAGGTGCTCTGCTTGATGAGGATTATGTGCGCCTTCACCACCTGCAAGTTTTACCTGTGGGGTGCGGCGAGAGAGTTCGCCATATGCACTTAGCGCCGCTGCAGCAAATGGCTCTTCATACCAGAGAACATTTGCTTGAGCGAGCGCCGGTAAGCGAAGCGCTGCAGCTTCAACATCTTCATCGAAAATAGTTCCACCATCGATCATTAAATGTGCATCTTGGCCAATACCTTCACGGGCAGCAAAGATGTGTTCGGCATCTGCCTCAACACCAAAGCGGCCAAATGGGCCCCAACCAAATTTAATTGCGGAGAATCCCTGCTTGCGAATATCAATTGCTTTCTGCAACGTTTCCGCGGCAGTGTCACCAAAGAGCACAGATGCATAAGGCAACTTGCGCTCGGCAGTTTTGTACCCAAGAAGTTTCCAGATTGGTTCGCCCTTCATCTGCCCCAATAAATCCCAGAGCGCAATTTCAATTCCAGAGAGTGTGAGATCGCTCTGAATAATTGCATAAAAAGAATTAGCACGAACCTTGCGCGCAATTGCATAGACATCTTCGGGCGAATCAATGTTCTCACCCATAACCGAATCAATAACTGGATGGCAAGCGCTATGTGACATGGGAGCAATCCAACTTGCAATAGATGTCAAGGGTGATGCTTCAGCCTCGCCCCAGCCAACAAATCCGCCAGCAGTCACCCGCACGAGAAGGGCATCTTGACTGCCATCGCCTATGTCGAGAACTTCTGGCATCCGAAGATAAAAGAGATCAACTGAATCAATTTTCATAGTGGCAACTCATCTTTCGCTCGATCATTCCTTGGAAGAGCATACTAAAGACCGTGTCCGGGCCTGATTCTGTTACTAGTGAAGTACGCTCAAGGAATTACCCAGTTACGTTAGCGGAGGAAAAATGGCACTTATCATTCTGGCTGGATTTCTCGCCCTTGCAACTCTCATGTCAGCATTTGGCAAACTCAAGAAAATCCCTAATGTGATGGAGATGATGGCGCACGTTGGAGTAAAGCCAAATCAAATCCCTCAACTTGCAGCGATCGAAATCGCTGGCGCGCTTGGTCTTGTCATTGGAATTTGGATTCCAGTTCTTGGCACACTTGCTGCTATCGGTTTTATTCTCTATTTTGCAGGAGCGGTACTTGGCCATGTTCGCAAGGGTGATAAAGGTAAAGACCTCATGCCCGCGTTCTTTCTCTTGCTTATTGCAGTTGTGACAACCCTGCTGCAACTAAAGCGGTAACTAGCCAGCTGCGATGAAGCCGCGAATTGCGGTAACCACCATTTGAACTGCAATAGCGGCTAGTAATAAACCTGCGATTCGCGCCACAAGTGTGACGCCCGCATCCTTAATAATCCGAACGATGGGCGATGCCGCAACCAACGAGAGTGCGATGGCCACGTGAACGGCAAGCACCGCCACAGCTAGACCAACACCATGGGCGACATCATGCACTTGCTGCACAAATATCATGGTGGCGACAATTGCACCAGGGCCGGCCAAGAGTGGCGTACCAAGTGGAACTAACGCAACGCTGGAATCTTTGAGATCTAATTCTTCTTTGCCTTGTCCGGTGAGAAGTTGGAGCGAAACCAAAAGAAGAAGTAATCCACCAGCGGCCTGCATGGCGCTAATAGAGATATTCAAATAATTAAGAATGAATCGACCAAAGAGTGCGAAGACGGTAATGACAAGGAGTGAAACTCCTGCAGCTTGCACTGCGAGTTTGCGACTCTCTTTGGCGCTCTTGCCCTTGATCAAACTAATAAAGACTGGCGCAACTCCTGGTGGATCGAGAATCACAAAGAGCGTGACGAAAGATTGAATAGCGAATGTGACTGCACTTGTCTTCACTTTCGAACCACCCTTCTGGCCGTTGCCATTGCTTCTAACTTCTCCCACTCCTGTGGACTGGTGAGATGTTCACCAAGACGATTAATTTTTCCATTGCCGTGATAATCACTAGAACCTGTGATAACCATACCTAATTCGCGTGCAACGGCGCGGAGATTATCGCGCTCGCTTGCACTCTGATCGCGATGATCGACTTCAATTCCATTGAGTCCTGCTGCAACAAGTGGTGCAAAATCTTGCGCTGAGAGAATCTTGCCGCGCTGTGAAGCAAATGGGTGAGCAATTACTGCAACGCCTCCTGCTGCTTTTATCGCAGCAATTGCAGTAACTGGCGTCGGAGCAATATGCGAGACGTAATAGGGCGAATCATTGTGAAGTAATTCGGCAAATGCCTCACCCCGAGATGAGACATGTCCAAGCGCAACTAGCGCATCAGCTAAATGTGGCCGCCCTACAGTTGCGCCAGCAGGAGTAGCAGCATGTACATCATCAATCGATACCGTTATTCCAGCATCATTGAGCAGCGTGACCATCTTCTTTAACCGCGGAATTCGTTGATCGCGCGATTCTTCTAGGAGATCTTGAAGTGCTCTATTTTCACTATCAAAGAGCAGGCCCAACATGTGCACACTAATCTCATTCTCTGTCAGACAGGAAATTTCAGCTCCGAGCACTAAATCCATACCTGGTCGAAGTGCGCTCGTTGCTTCTTCCCAACTCGATGTAGTGTCGTGATCGCTAATACCGAGGGTGGTAATTCCTTGGGCCATTGCTAAATTGATCAGCTCACGCGGAGTATCAGTGCCGTCGCTGAGATTGGTATGAGTATGTAAATCAATCATTTGAAGAAGTATCTCGCGTGCGTACGACAACCATGGCGCAACCGATCAGAATCAGCGCAATTCCAGGAATGATGCCTAGTGGTGGTCTCTGGTGCAACCACCACAGCGCCAGAATCGAACCAACTGGAACTTCAAAGAAGACTATAAGTGAGACCACAGCCGGTGAGACCCGTTTCAAAACTGAATTGAACATGGTGTGACCAAGAAATTGTGCGCCAAAAATTAGCGCTAAAACTAGGAGCCATTCGCGCAAGGTGAAGTGAAAGAGGCGAGCACCGGTAAAGAAGACCATTGGCAGTGCAGCCATGGCACAGAAGAAGTAACAGACCGCGGTGTAAGTAGAGGTCTCTAATTCGCGCTGCGCCTTTGCACCTACATACATGTAGAGCGCCGAGAGTGAGCCGGCAATGAGTGCAGCCATGTCACCATAGAAGCTCTGCAGTGAAAGTGTGAGATCGATTCCTGCAACTAGTGCTACTCCAATAAAACTAATAAACATTCCTAGCCAGGCCTTACTTGGAATGTGGCCACCAGCAAACTTCACATAGATCGCAGTGAAAATTGGTTGCGAGGCAACGAGGGCAGTACCTGCGGCAACTGTGGTCCAACGCATCGCTAAGAAAAATCCGACAAAGTGCACTGCAAGAATTACGCCAGATGCCATCGCCCAGCGAATGCCTGGTGAATTGCGAAACTCTTTATGGCGTAGTGCAAATGGAATTGTGAAGATTGACCCACCTAAGTTGCGCCAGAAGATCAAGGTGGCCACTGGCATTCCACTCAGAGCAACTAATGGTCCAGACATTCCAATTCCAATAATTCCAAGGCATAGTCGAATCAGATCAGGACGAGCAGGTAGCGCAGTGTGGCTATGGCGTTGATCTGCGTGATCCTGAGAAGACATGAGAGAAACCTACCTACTCTTCACGATTAATAGAGAAGCAAAGGCTGCATGAGAGCGGTTACCCTTAGACCATGAACGGGAACCTCAATAATCGAGTATTTCTCGCCCGTCTTGCTGGTACTGCGGTCTTTGACCCTAATGGCGATCCAGTGGGCAAGGTGAGAGATGCAGTCGTCTCTTTGCGCACCAACAATCAACCACCACGCATTTTGGGTTTGGTTGTGGAAGTGCCATTGCGTCGTCGCGTCTTTGTTCCTATCACTCGTGTTACTTCAATTGAAAGTGGCACTGTCATTATCACCGGCCTAGTAAACATGCGACGCTTCGAGCCACGCACCGGTGAAATTTTAGTTCTCGGTGATTTGCTGGATCGCCAAGTAAAACTTATCGATGGCGATGAATCAGTTGTTGTCGAAGACATGGGAATGGAGCCCACTCGTACTGGTGATTGGCTTATTACAAAAATTCACGTGATGCGCCGCGGTCGTGGCTTGCGTCGTAAAGGTGCAACATCAACTGTTGCGTGGGAAGAAGTGCAAGGTTTTGCAATTGCCGAACACAATCAAGGCGTTGCCAACTTGCTTTCAACGCCGAGCAATTTACGCGCTGCTGACTTAGCTGCCGTGCTCCATGACTTAGCACCTAAGCGCCGCGTTGAAGTTGCACGTGCACTCGATGATGAGCGCCTTGCCGATGTTCTAGAAGAGATGGATGAGTCCTCTCGCGTGAGCTTGCTCGCCGAACTAGAAGG
>JBAXNY010000001.1:0-36161 GCA_037133535.1 Actinomycetes bacterium | reverse complement strand
CTTTGGCGCCTGCCCTGAGTGCAGCGGCATTGGAACAAAACTTGAAGTGGACTTTGATCTCATCATTCCTGATGATTCAATCTCAATTAATGATGGCGCAATCGCGCCGTGGGCCGGTGGTCAATCCTCAGAATATTTCCTACGCCTCTTGGAAGCACTCGCAACCGAGGTGAAGTTCTCACTTGCTAAGCCTTGGAAGGGCCTGAGCGAGAAAGCTAAAGATGCAATTCTCAATGGCTTTGAATATGAAGTTCATGTTAAATACCGCAATCGCTATGGCCGAACTAGGAATTACAGCACTGGCTTTGAAGGTGTAATTCCCTTTATTCATCGCCGCCATGGTGAGACCGATAGTGATTACAGTCGCGAGAAATATGAAGCATACATGCGCCAGATTCCATGTTCAGTGTGTAAAGGTGCGCGGTTAAAGCCAGAAGTTCTTGCTGTGACGATTGGCGGCAAAAGTATTGCCGAAGTCTGCGAATTTTCAATTTCCGAGTGCGCAGAATTCTTGAGTGGAATTACTCTGGCAGCTCGCGAGGCCCAAATTGCAGAGCGAGTGTTGAAGGAAGTTCATGCTCGCCTTGGCTTTCTACTAGATGTTGGTTTGGATTATCTTTCATTAGCCCGACCTGCGGCAACTCTCTCTGGTGGAGAGGCACAGCGCATTCGCCTTGCGACGCAGATCGGTTCAGGATTAGTGGGTGTGCTCTATGTACTTGATGAGCCAAGCATTGGTCTTCATCAACGCGACAACCGACGCCTGATTGAAACTTTGGTGCGATTGCGCGATTTAGGAAATACTCTCATCGTTGTCGAGCATGATGAAGAGACAATTCGTGCCGCAGATTGGATCGTCGACATCGGTCCAGGTGCGGGAGAGCACGGTGGCAAAGTTGTCGTCTCTGGTGATTACCAATCGCTGATCGATTCCAAAGAATCTCTCACTGGTGCCTACATTTCAGGACGCAAATCAATTGCTATCCCTAAGAAGCGCCGGCCAATCGACGCTAAACGTCAGTTAGTGGTTAAAGGTGCCAAGGAGAATAACCTTAAAGATCTCGAAGTGGCATTTCCGCTCAGTGCATTTGTTGCAGTTACTGGCGTCAGTGGCTCTGGAAAATCAACGCTAGTCAATGACATCCTCTATGTAGTTCTGGCAAATAAGCTCAATGGTGCGCGCCAAGTACCTGGTCGCCACCGTACTGTCACTGGAATTGATCAGCTCGATAAAGTTGTGCACGTTGACCAATCACCAATCGGTCGCACTCCGCGTTCAAATCCCGCTACCTACACTGGTGTCTTCGATAAAGTTCGTGCCCTTTTCTCTGAAACATCTGAGGCAAAAGTGCGCGGCTACTTGCAGGGCCGATTCTCATTTAACGTCAAAGGTGGGCGCTGCGAAAATTGCTCAGGCGATGGCACGATCACGATCGAAATGAACTTCCTGCCCGATGTTTATGTTCCTTGCGAAGTCTGTCACGGTGCTCGTTATAACCGCGAAACGCTAGAAGTTCGTTACAAGGGCAAGACAATTGCTGAGGTCTTGGATTTGCCGATTGAGCAGGCACATACCTTCTTTGAATCTGTACCTACGATTGCGCGCTATTTGAAAACGCTCTGCGATGTCGGATTGGGTTATGTTCGTTTAGGCCAATCAGCGCCTACCCTCTCCGGCGGCGAAGCACAGCGGGTCAAGCTCGCGACAGAGTTGCAACGCCGCTCCACTGGTCGCACGATTTATGTACTAGATGAGCCAACCACCGGCCTTCACTTTGAAGATGTGAATAAATTACTCGGGGTCCTCAATCGCTTGGTCGATGGTGGAAATACTGTTGTTGTGATTGAGCACAATCTTGATGTAATTAAATCTGCCGATTGGCTAATTGACATGGGACCCGATGGTGGCTTCCGTGGCGGCACAGTTGTTGCAGAGGGAACACCCGAGGATGTGGCAAAGAATAAGGCGAGTTACACCGGCCAATATCTTGCAGAAATTTTGAAGCCTGCGACCGCTGCAAAGAAATAGTTATGACAGATCCGGCCGCGTATCGCCCCAGTAACATTCCAGAGCTGCCTGGCGTTTACCGCTTCTTTGATTTCAAAGATAAAGTGATTTACGTCGGCAAAGCCCTTAATTTAAAGTCTCGCCTTAGTAGTTACTTTGGTGGCAACTTAGCCGAACGTACTCATCGCATGGTCCACGAAGCAGTTCGCGTGGATTGGACTATTGTTAAAACTGAAGTCGAAGCGTTGCAATTAGAATTTTCTTGGATTAAACAATTCAATCCGACCTACAATGTGCAATTTCGCGATGATAAGTCCTATCCCTACTTAGCAATTTCTAGCTCGGAGGCATTTCCACGGCTCTTCATCACACGTAAAGAGAAGCGACCAGGCCTGACTTACTTCGGACCTTTCGCACACGCATGGGCCCTTCGAACAACCTTCGATGTTCTCCTCAAAGTATTCCCAGTGCGTTCCTGCACGAAGAGCAATTTTGAAAAGGCACGCAAAAGTAAACGCCAATGTTTACTCGGAGACATCGGCAAATGCGCGGCCCCTTGTATTGGACGAATTAGCGAGAGCGAGCATGTTGATTTAGCCCAGCGCCTAATCAAGTTTATGAAATCAGGAAGC
The DNA here is from genome assembly GCA_037133535.1 of Actinomycetes bacterium. Classification (GTDB taxonomy): domain Bacteria; phylum Actinomycetota; class Actinomycetes; order Nanopelagicales; family Nanopelagicaceae; genus WLQV01. The sequence continues at coordinate 33,521 of JBAXNY010000001.1, read as the reverse complement.
ACCAATCTGGTTCCACAATTGGAAGCTGAGATGGAACTTGCTGCAAAGAGCGAAGAGTTCGAACGGGCCGCGAAAATTCGAGATCAAATTGGCGCACTCACCAAGGTTCAAGAATCTACCGATGCAACCTTGCCAGAGGATCTCAACGCCGATGCGATTGCAATTCATGAAGAGGGGCTCCATTCGGCCGCCTCCCGTTTCATTATCCGGCAGGGAAGCATTAAGGGCTCTCGTTCGTGGTTGATGAATCAAGAACGCACCATAGAGGGCGATGATCAAGTGACATCGCTCTTCTTCTCGATTTATGGCGATGCCACCGCTGATGAGATTCCACGCGAGATCTTGCTAAATCAGATTCCAGATAATTTAGATGCGCTAGAAAAATGGCTGAGTGAACGAGCCGGCCATTCGGTAGCCATACGCACCCCCCAACGCGGTGAGAAATTGGAATTGTTGGCAACGGTCAAACGCAATGCGCAGTACTCCCTGATTCAGTATGTCAATAAGCGTTCGAGTGATGCAGCAGTAAGTGGCGCAGCGCTACAACAAATTGAGAGCGCACTCGACATGACTCAGACGCCACTTCGCATCGAATGCTTCGACATCTCTAATATTTCTGGCACATCTGTAGTTGCTTCGATGGTGGTATTTGAAGATGGCCTACCGAAGAAGAGCGAGTACCGTCGCTTTATTATCGATACTGAAACCGCCTGGGACGATACCCGCGCGATGCATCAAGTTTTGACTAGGCGCCTCAAGCGATTGCTCGATGAAGAGAGCGTTAATCAACGCGATGTCGTGACCGAAGGTGGCACGCTAGGTAAATTTGCGTATCGCCCACATTTAATTCTCGTCGATGGTGGTGCGCCACAAGTAAATGCAGCAGCTAAGGCCTTGGCCGAGTTGGGTATTACTGACATCGCGCTCTGCGGATTAGCTAAGCGGCTAGAAGAGGTATGGCGGCCATGGGAGAGCGATCCATTAATCTTGCCCCGAAGCAGTGAAGGACTTTATCTCTTGCAACGTCTGCGCGATGAAGCTCACCGCTTTGCAATTACCTTCCACCGCTCGCGCAGATCAAAGGTGATGCTCGACTCACTCCTCGATGAAATTCCGCAATTAGGGGAAGTGCGACGCAAAGCCTTGTTAGACCACTTTGGTTCAGTAGCGGCAATTCGTAAAGCAGATGTCGTAGCAATTGCCAGCGTCCCTGGCATAGGTGCCACCACAGCGCAGGTCATAAGTGATTATCTAACTGCCGCGCAGGGACGCACGATCGATGCGGGTACCGGCGAAATTTCAGGTGCTTGACAGATAGGCAAGGATACGAAGATGAGTAAGACAAGCTCGGGCACTTCTGAGTTATTGATATTGACTGGCATGTCAGGTGCTGGTCGATCCACAGTTGCCCATGCCCTAGAAGATTTACATTGGTATGTGGTGGATAACTTGCCAGCCGCACTCTTGCCGGCACTCACTGAAAAAGTTCATAGTGGTGAGATTGGCCGGCTTGCTGTCGTACTCGATGTTCGTGGTGGGGCGTTCTTTAACGATCTCAATTCAAGTTTGGATGAACTCAGTAAAAAGAACATTGCATTTCGGCTCCTCTTTCTCGATGCGAGCGATCAAGCACTTGTCCAAAGATTCGAAGCTACCCGTCGTCCTCATCCGCTTCAGGGCGATGGCACGATTATTAATGGAATTGCGGCAGAGCGAGCCAAATTAGATGAATTGCGCTCTCGTGCCGATGTTGTGATTGACACAAGTAATCTTAACGTTCACCAACTCGACAAGCGCATTGGTGAGATATTCGGCGCCGGCCAGAGCCAAGGTATTCGGATGAACATCCTCTCCTTCGGTTACAAATATGGAATACCAGTTGATTCTGATCTTCTGTTGGACTGTCGCTTCATTCCCAATCCACATTGGATTCCAGAACTTCGCCCACTCAATGGTCGAGACGAGCCAGTCCGTAAGGCTGTTTTATCTGCGCCCGGTGTTGATAAATTTATTGATGATTATGTGGCGCTCTTAATCTCTATGAGCGATGGCTTCCTCACCGAAGGAAAGAAATTTGTCACAGTGGCAATTGGCTGCACTGGTGGAAAGCATCGAAGTGTCGCGATCAGCGAGGAGATTGCAGCCCGACTCAATCGCCCTGGAGTTACCGCCCACGCTATGCATCGTGATGTGGGACGCGAATGACTCAACCAAAAGTTGTCGCACTCGGTGGCGGACACGGTTTAGCTGCAACGCTCTCGGCGCTGCGCAAAGTCACGAGTGAAATTACTGCGATTGTTACTGTCGCAGATAATGGTGGATCGAGTGGTCGGCTGCGCGAAGAATTTCCAATCTTTCCACCAGGTGATTTGCGGATGGCACTTGCCGCACTCTGCAGTGATGATGAGTGGGGTAGAAGTTGGGCTGAAATCATGCAATATCGCTTCACCTCCCAAGGCCCACTCGATGGCCATCCAGTAGGTAATCTCTTACTCGCTGCGCTCTGGGATCGCGATGAAGATCCAGTTGCAGGGCTAGACCGCGTCGGAGCACTTCTTAAAGTTGTCGGACGAGTATTACCAATGGCGGCAGAGCCACTCGACATCGAAGCCGAATTTGAAGTGAGTAATGGTGAAACTGAAATTGCACGGGGTCAGATAGCAGTAGCTGGTGCGAGTGGTCGACTTCGTAATCTCACAATTATTCCGGAGAATCCACCGGCCCGAATTGAAGCGCTCTCTGCAATTGCACATGCCGATTGGATAACGATGGGCCCGGGAAGTTGGATCTCCAGTGTTCTGCCGCACTTGCTTATTCCTGCCCAACGCGATGCTCTGATTTCTAGTAAAGCCCAAAAGATACTTCTCCTTAATTTGGATCCACATCCAAGCCAAGGGGGCGATGAATTGGCAGGGAAGAGCCCGCAAGAACATCTCAAATTAATTGCAAAATATGCGCCACATCTCATGCTCTCCTATGTAATTGCGGACACATCAGTGGTGCAGCAACCAGCCGAACTCGAAAAATTAGTGAAATCCTTCGGTGGGCGCCTCATTACCGCAGATTTACGGCAAGAGCGGGGAAGTATTCATCACAATGTGGAAAAACTGGCTCAGCTTTTGGCCAGCGTAATGAATGAAACACTGGTTGGATAAGCCCATGGCCATGACCGCAAGTGTGAAAGATGAGTTGAGTCGTCTAGCGATCACCAAACCCTGTTGCCGTAAGGCTGAAGTTTCCGCGTTGCTACGTTTTGCCGGCGGGCTTCATGTCACTGGCGGAAAGATTGTGATTGAAGTTGAACTCGATGCAGCCCAGAGTGCGCGCAGACTTCGCAAAGAGATTTCCGAGATTTACGGACACGATAGTGACCTTGCCGTTCTCTCATCAGGTGGCCTCCGTAAAGGTTCACGTTATGTAGTTCGCGTTGTTGCCGATGGCGAAGCACTTGCTCGCCAAACTGGATTAGTAGATGGAAATTCACGACCAGTGCGTGGTTTGCCACCACAAGTTGTCTCTGCTGCAGTCTGTGATGCCGAAGCGGCATGGCGTGGTGCATTTATTGCTCATGGTTCACTGACTGAACCAGGGCGCTCATCGTCATTGGAAATTACCTGCCCAGGACCTGAAGCAGCGCTGGCACTTGTTGGCGCAGCTCGCCGCTTAGGAATTGCGGCAAAGGCACGGGAAGTTCGTGGCGTAGATCGAGTTGTGATTCGCGATGGCGATGCCATCGGAGTTCTATTAACTCGCTTAGGTGCGCACGAGAGCGTCCTTGCATGGGAAGAGCGCAGAATGCGCCGTGAAGTGCGCGCAACTGCAAATCGTCTTGCTAATTTTGATGATGCCAATTTGCGACGTTCGGCCCGAGCTGCAGTTGCGGCATCGGCTCGCGTACAACGTGCGATGGAAATTCTTGGTCCAGAGATTCCTGATCACTTAAAGCAGGCAGGCGAATTGCGTATTAGTCATGGTCAGGCAAGTTTGGAAGAGCTTGGCTCACTTGCAACTCCACCGATGACAAAGGATGCAATCGCTGGTCGGATTCGTCGACTATTAGCGATGGCAGATAAGCGCGCATCAGATCTTGGTATTCCTGATACTGAGGCTGGGCTCTCACCAGATTTGCTCAACTAGGAGAGTGCTCCGATAAGATTGGAGCAGTCCCAACGGCGTGGCAATCATGTCAACGTTGACGAAAAATTCTTTATAGGTAGGACACTTACATGACAAAGATCGGCATCAACGGCTTCGGTCGTATTGGACGTAACTTCTTTCGCGCCGCGATGGCCAACCCTGGTATTGAAATCGTGGGAATTAATGACCTCACAGATAATGCCACGCTGGCTCACTTGCTCAAGTACGACTCAATTCTTGGTCGACTTGGCGTAGAAGTTACCTACACCGATGACACCATCACAGTGGGTGGAAAAACCATTCGGGTCTTTGCCGAACGCGATCCAGCGGCTCTGCCATGGGCCAGTGTTGGCGCAGAAATTGTTATTGAATCAACTGGAATTTTTACTAAGGCCGCAGATGCACAGAAGCACATCAGCGCCGGTGCCAAAAAGGTAATTATCTCTGCACCTGCAACCGATGAAGACATCACCATTGTCATGGGCGTTAATCATGAAAAATACGATGGCGCAAAGCACAACATCATCTCTAATGCATCGTGCACGACCAACTGCCTTGCTCCTATGGCTAAAGTACTTAATGATCAATTTGGAATTGTGCGTGGCTTAATGACTACTGTTCATGCCTATACAAATGATCAAGTAATCCTTGATTTTCCCCATAAAGATCTACGCCGAGCACGTGGTGCGGCAACAAATATCATTCCAACCTCAACTGGCGCAGCCAAGGCGATCAGCTTGGTTCTGCCAGAACTCAAGGGCAAGCTCGATGGTTACGCGCTACGTGTGCCAGTTCCTACCGGCTCGGTTGTGGATCTCACTGTGGAGCTATCCCGTGAAGTTTCAGCATCAGATATCAATAGCGCTCTTAAGGCGGCAGCTGCTGGACCACTTAAAGGAATCATGTCGTACACCGAGGATCCAATTGTTTCCTCCGACATTGTTACCGATCCACATTCATGCATCGTCGATAGTGGTCTTACCAAGGTTATTGGATCAACCGCAAAGGTTGTCGGTTGGTATGACAATGAGTGGGGTTACAGCTCTCGCTTAGTCGATCTCATTACTTATGTAGGTCGCTCGCTCTAATGTCAGATTTGGCATCGCTTCCTATCTCTGGAAAGCGAACCTTTCTTCGCTGTGATCTCAATGTTCCTATCAAGAACGGTGAGATTACCGATGATGGACGAATTCGAGCATCACTTCCCACTATAAATTTTCTGCTGCAAGGTGGGGCTGGAATTGTTATCGGAGCGCACTTAGGTCGACCTAAAGGTGTTGCAAGCGCGGAGGTATCACTGGCACCGATTGCTCAGCGGTTGAATGAATTATTGGGTCGAACTGTCACATTCGGCCCACTTACTAGAGCGATTTCTGCCGGCGAGGTACATCTCCTTGAGAATTTGCGTTTTAACAACGCAGAGACAAGCAAGGATGCGGGGGAGCGAAAGGGCTTTGCCCAAGAGTTAGCGCAAGGTGTCGATAACTATGTGGGAGATGGATTTGGTGCAGTACATCGCAAGCATGCCTCAGTCTTTGATCTGCCAGAATTACTGCCACACGCACCTGGCTTACTTGTTTCAGCCGAAGTTGAAGTCTTACGTAAGCTAACGCAGAACCCAGCAAAACCGTATGGCGTTCTTTTAGGTGGCTCAAAAGTTTCAGATAAATTGGCAGTCATCTCAAATTTGCTCGACAAAGTTGATGTCATGGCAATTGGTGGTGGAATGGTTTTTACCTTTTTAGCTGCCCTAGGACATGAAGTGGGAAAATCTCTACTTGAAGTCGAAATGATCGATACCGTAAAAGAATTGATCGCCAAAGCCAAGAATTTAGGCGTGGAGTTACTTCTTCCTACTGACATTCTGATTGCCGATGCATTTGCCGCTGATTCACCTGCCAAGGTAGTTGCGGCAGATCAGATTCCAGTTGAGAAAATTGGGTTAGATATTGGCCCAGAGAGTGCAGCGAAATTTGCTGCTGCGATCGAAAGCTGTCATACGGTTTTTTGGAATGGCCCAATGGGTGTCTTTGAATTTCCGCGATTTGCAGAAGGAACCCGCGTTGTTGCGCAAGCACTCACTCAAGTTGCCGGCATTTCCGTCGTAGGTGGGGGAGATTCTGCTGCGGCAGTTCGCGCCCTTGGCTTTAATAGCGAAGATTTTGGGTACATTTCAACCGGTGGTGGCGCATCCCTGGAGTACTTAGAGGGCAAAGAGTTACCAGGATTAACCGCGTTGGATATTAAGTAAGGGGTGATGATTTATGCGTAAGCCATTAATGGCCGGGAACTGGAAGATGAATCTCACTCATCTCGAAGCGATTGCTGTGACCCAGAAACTTTCATACGGCCTTACCGATAAAGATTATGACGCAGTCGATGTTGCGGTCATTCCACCTTTTGTTGATATTCGTTCAGTGCAGACAATGGTCGATGGTGACAAATTGCGCCTGGCCTATGGCGCACAGGATGTTTCACCGGAGAAGCCCGGTGCCTTTACCGGCGATATTTCAGCATCGATGTTGGCAAAGCTTGGTTGCAGCTTTGTGATCGTGGGTCACTCCGAGCGTCGCACGATTCATAGCGAAAGTAGCGCGTTGGTAAATCGCAAGGCCCGCGCCGTACTAGATCATGAGATGGTTCCTATCATCTGTATTGGGGAAGAGCTCGCGATTCGTGAAAGTGGCGGACACGTCAACCATGTTCTCACTCAGCTTCGGGAATCTCTGGCTGGAATCCATAAGCCAGATTTAAAGAAGATTGTTATCGCCTACGAACCTGTATGGGCGATCGGAACTGGGCGCACCGCAACACCGCAAGATGCCCAAGAAGTATGCGCTGCAATTCGCCAAGAGTTAGTAAAGATTGGCAGCGCCGAGATTGCCGAGAATTGTCGAATTCTTTACGGTGGATCGGTAAAGGCAATCAATATTGTCGAGATCATGAAAGAAGAAGATATCGATGGAGCATTGGTCGGCGGAGCGAGTTTGGACCCTGAAGAGTTCGCGCGAATCGCCAAGTTCTACGCTCAGAATTAGTAAGTACCTGCCTTCTTAAGTATCCTTATCCGGTGGCCGAGAATTCGGCAGATGTCGAAAGGTGATAGAAATGAAGTTAGCACTATCAATTCTCCTGGTGATCACCAGTGTTCTGATGATCCTCTTGGTGCTCCTTCACAAGGGCAAGGGAAGCGGCCTCTCCGATCTATTCGGTGGCGGCATCAGCTCCAATTACGGTGGCTCATCAGTTGTTGAGAAGAATCTTGATCGCATCACAATCGTGGTTGGCGGACTCTGGTTTGCTGGCGTTGTCGCTCTGAGTTTGGTTCTGAAGTAATTCCTATTTTTTAACTTACCTTTCTTAAGGAGTAAAAATGGCAGGTGGAAGTGCAATCCGCGGTAGTCGCGTCGGTGCTGGCCCAATGGGTGAAGCAGAACGTGGCGAATCGATTGGTCGTTTCCAAGTCTCCTATTGGTGCTCCAATAATCACGAGACAAAGCCATCCTTTGCCGAAGATGGAACCGTTGTTATTCCTGATCAATGGGATTGCCCTCGCTGTGGTTTTCCAGCAGGTCGCGATAAGAACAATCCACCTAGCCCTGAGGTAAATGTTCCTTACAAGACTCACTTGGCTTATGTAAAGGAGCGTCGCAGTGAGGCCGAAGGCAAAAAGATTCTGGAAGAGTCGCTCCGCAAACTACGTGGAGATGACGAGTAATTACTGCTTTAAGAAGTGTGTAATTTCTTGGTAGTAATTCTTGCGCGTGCGCAGGTGCAATCTCGTTACAGGTAATTTCCGTTCGGTGAGAGCTTTATTATCACCGAGGGCCTGAGCCATCTCTAACGTTTCAAATGAGTAATTAACGCCAGGTATCGCAAGCTCTGTATCTGCTGCGCCAGTGATCTGCAGGAAGCCACCATGGGCTGGTCCACCTTTATGGAATTGGCCAGTGGAGTGGAGAAAGCGCGGGCCCCAACCAAAAGTTACTGGCTTAGAAATGCGAGCTTCAAATAACGCTCGTAACTCAATAAGTTCACTCTGACCAATGCGATCGACATAAGCCATGATCGCTAAATATCCATCGGACGGAATAGCGGCAATGAGTGCTTCCAGACTTAATCCAAAACGTTCGACAACTCCACTAATTTCATCTGGTAGAAAGTGGGGAAGCGCGCCGCTCCAGGAGCTCAATAGGGCAGATGTTTGGGCTTTTGCTTCAGTGACATTGGGTTGATTGAATGGATCGATCTTGAGTGCGGCGCCGAGAATCGCAGTTGCCCACTCCCAGAGTAGAAATTGGCTTGGTAAATCAGCTGCAATGTTCAGGGGCGAAGCAGATGAGAAACCGATCTCTAAATATTGCGCAGCTAAAGTTCCTGACTTATCTACAACAACGGGCAAGCGACCAATACCTGACTTACCAGTGGATTCGGCAACTAATTGTTCTATCCAATCCGGCAGCCCTGGCGCAGTGACGGAGTCAACAAGGGCAAAATATTCCTTGGTTTGAGTAAGTAATAGGTAAGCAAGGTCAACTGCAACATCGGTGCTGCGAATTTGCACATCTGCTGCAGCTGCATCCTTCAAGAGCGATTCAATGTCGATACCAAGAAGTGCGGCTGGTACTAGACCAAAGGCACTCAATGCACTGAAGCGTCCGCCAATTGTGGGATCGGCATTAATTACGGAGAGCCCTTCACTACGTGCACTCGTATCAAGCGGAGAACCTGGATCGGTAACAATGACAATGTGATCTGCTGGGTTCAATCCAGCTGCCTGCAATTGCGCGGTGAGGAGAGCTTTATGAGATGCGGTTTCAATAGTGGAGCCAGACTTTGAGCCAATGACAATTACGGATTCTTGTAATGCAATTGTGAGTGCGCGTGCGATGTAATCAGGATCGGTGGAATCGAGCACAAATAGTTTCTTCTTAAATGTCGCGGCAATTACCTCTGGGGCAAGGGATGAACCACCCATACCGGAGAGGATCACCTGTGATTTACCGGCAAATTGTGAAACGAGGGCTGCGATCTCTTTTAGGTGAGTACGTGAATTACTAGGTGCATTGACCCAACCCAAGCGATTTGGTGCTTCGGTATTACTGCCAAATACCAACGGATCTAGTTGAGCAATTCGATCGCGAATGGTGCGCAATTGCGCGAATTGCGAAGTTGTGCGATCAATCGAATGACTTAAAGGGCCACTTAATTCAATCATTGAGCGAGAACTTTTTCGACATCATCAAGAAGAGCAAGCCAGCTGCCAATAAATTTATTGATGCCATCATCTTCTAGCAGGTCAGTGACCTCATCGAGTGAGATGCCAATTTCAGCAAGTGCTTGAAGGGTTGCCTTTGCGCTTTGGTAATTGGGGGTAATTGTGTCGCCCATAAATTTTCCATGATCAATAACGGCATCTAGGGTTTTCGGCGGCATGGTATTTACTACATTCTTGGCAATTAATTCAATGACATAGCGAGTATCGCTGTAAGCAGGATCTTTGACACCAGTTGATGCCCACAGTGGCCGTTGCATGTTGGCTCCAGCCTCAGAGAGCGCCCGCCAACGCGGTGACAATTGCGTATTTTCATAGAGTTGATAGGCAAGTTGCGCATTAGCAATCGCAGCCTTTCCTAGCAGCGCGCTTGCGGCCGGTGTAGCAATCTCTTTCAGTCGCGCATCGATTGAGCTATCGATGCGGCTGACAAAGAAACTTGCAACAGAGTGAATCTTTGACAGATCAGCCGACATCGCCTTTCGCATTTCAAGGCCAGTCATAAAGGCTGCAATGACTTCGGCATAGCGTTTGCGAGAGAAGATTAAAGTGACATTGACACTAATTCCTGCCGCAATTAATTCAGAGATCGCCGGAAGTCCTGCATCTGTTGCCGGAACTTTAATCATGAGATTGGGGCGATCTACCAATTTCCATAACTTAAGACCATCGGTGACAGTGCCATTGGTGTTGTTGGCCAGGCGGTGATCGACCTCAATACTTACTCGACCATCGACACCATTGCTGGAGTGAAAGATCGGCGAGAAAAGATCGCAGGCATTGCGCACATCATCGGTCGTAAGAGTGCGGACTACTTCATCAACGCCGGCACCGCGCATTTGGGAGATCGCCTCTTTGTAATCGCCACTTCCCGTGATTGCGGCATGAAAGATCGCCGGATTTGTCGTGACACCAACAACTCCAGATTCAGCAATACGTTTTGCAAGAGATTGCGCCGAGTTTCCAGTGAGAGAAGCGCGCGAGAGATCATCGAGCCAGATCGAGGTACCTGCACCAGCAATCTGCGAAAGAATCATTTCAATCGATCTCTTACTTTTTCGCAGATGTTCTTCTCACTAAACCCAAAATTCTGGAAGAGGGTTCCTGCGCTTGCAGATGCACCGAAGTGCTCGAGTGAAATGGTGAGGCCATCACTACCAATCCAACGATGCCAACCTTGAGCAATGCCTGCCTCAACGCTCACCTTCAAGCAATTCTGGGGGAGAACTTCATTTCGATATTTCTCATCTTGTAGCTCAAACCATTCAAGACATGGTGCGCTCACTACTTGAGTGGCAACTCCTTCACTCTCTAAAGTTTTCGCAGCTGCAAGTGCAAGTGGAACTTCTGAGCCAGTTGCGATCAGAACAACTTTCGCTGCAGAACTGCTCTTCTGCAAGATGTAAGCACCACGAGTGACGCCTTCAGCTGAGGCATAAGTTGAGCGATCAAGAACTGGCAGATTCTGGCGGGACAGCAGAATTGCAGAAGGTGCTTGTCGGGCAATAATTTCGCGCCATGCAACGGCGACTTCATTAGCATCGGCCGGGCGAATGACATCAAGTCCTGGAATGGCGCGTAGTGCGGCGAAGTGTTCGATCGGTTGATGAGTTGGTCCATCCTCACCCAAACCAATTGAGTCATGTGTCCATACATAAGTTACTGGCAATTGCATCAGGGCGGCCAACCGAACCGATGGGCGCATGTAATCGCTAAATACTAAGAAGGTGCCACCAAATGATTTGGTAAGTCCGTGGAGTGCGATGCCATTGAGAATTGCACCCATTGCGTGCTCGCGAATTCCAAAGTGCATGATCCGTCCGTATGGGTTGGCATTTGCGATAGCACTGGATGCGGGAAGGAATGATCCACCATGTTCGATAGTGGTGTTATTGCTCTCGGCTAAATCGGCAGAACCACCCCAGAACTCAGGAAGTATTTCGGCCAAGGCATTGATGACATCACCTGATGCTTTACGTGTTGCAATCTCTTTAGCAGAGTCGAAGATCGGTAACTTAGATTTCCAATTTGCAGGTAGCTCTTTTGCGAGCAAACGCTTGAGCAAATCTGCGCGATCTGGATTTGCGCTCTGCCATGCCGTAAAGGCAACGTTCCATTCGGCGCGAAGTGCTGCACCGCGCGCCTTTACTTGGCGGGCATGATCTAGAAGTTCGGCAGGCATGGCAAAGTGTTCATCAGGATTGAGTCCCAGGACCTGCTTGGTCTCTGCAACTTCTTTCTCACCTAGGGCCGAACCATGTGATTTAGCTGTGCCACGTGCATTAGGTGCTGGCCATGCAATTACAGTTTTCAGACGGATCAAAGTGGGTGCATCGTTCTGCGATTTTGCTAAAGTCATTGCCTTATCAAGTGCTGCGCGATCTACATTTCCATCTGCAAGTGTGGCAACTTCAATGACATGCCAACCATAAGAGCGATAGCGAGCAGATACATCTTCGGTAAAGGCATTATGGGTATCACCTTCGATGGAGATGCGATTGTCATCGTAAATAAGATTGAGATTACCTAACTCTTGGGTACCAGCAAGTGAAGAAGCTTCAGCGCTGACACCTTCTTGTAGGTCGCCATCGGAGCAGATCACCCAAATGGTGTGATCGAAGATGCTCTTACCGACGCCAGCTTCAGGATCTAACAAACCGCGTTCATAGCGCGCCGCCATTGCCATTCCAACACCATTGGCAACACCTTGACCTAGGGGACCAGTCGTTGTTTCAACTCCTGCAGTGTGTCCATATTCAGGATGACCCGGAGTGAGTGCGCCCCAGGTACGAAACTCTTGTAAATCTTTTATTTCTACGCCGTAACCTGAGAGAAAGAGTTGGGTATAGAGAGTCAGTGATGAGTGACCGCACGAGAGGATAAATCGATCGCGACCAATCCACTGTGGATCTGATGGATCATGAACTAAGTGGCGTTGAAAGAGTGTGTATGCAACTGGTGCGAGTGACATCGCAGTTCCAGGATGGCCATTTCCTACCTTTGCCACTGCATCCATTGCTAAGGCTCGAGAGTAAGTAACTACCTGATCATCGAGTGCGCTCCACTCGGATTGTTTGGCCATTAGTGACATGGTCTGAATTACCCTTTCTGTTCTGAGCGAGATATTTCAGCGGTGCTACTAGTAAATGCCAGATGAATCCGAAAAGCATAGATCCAGACCAGCGTCGCGCCGAGTAAGTGCGCGCCAACCAGGAGAATTGGTAATTTAGTGAAGTATTGAACATAGCCAATGGCTCCCTGAGCTAAGGCAACAACACCAAATCGTTTCACCGCACCGTTGATCGCCTTGTTCTCCAGCGTTGCCACATAGAGAGCAAGAGTCAGACCAAGCAAGGCAATAACAGTGTCGGCATGGATCCAGGAAACCAACCGTGGATCAAAACCAAATCTGCGTGCCTGAATATCTCCAGCATGAGGACCACTGCCAGTAACAATCGTTCCAAGAATTATTACGAGCAAAGTAAGTAGCAGGTGGATTTTACGAAATGAATTGATGATGCCACTGGGTGGAGTGGCTGCAATTTCTGGCGCACCGCGATGTGCGTAAATTCGAGCCGCTCCGGCAACTAAGGCGATAGAGAGTAAGAAGTGTCCTGCCACTGGAATTGGATTGAGTTTTGTTAAGACGGTAATACCGCCTAAGACACCTTGCGCAAAGATTCCAAGAACTTGGCCGATGGCTAGTAGGCGCAGATCCTTACGGGCCTTGCGAATAACAATAATGAGCGTTGCTACTGCGGTAATTACTAAGGCAAAGGTAAGTAAGCGATTGCCAAACTCAATCCATGCATGCAACGGACCCTCAACTTGATGCGCGACGGGGACGTAGGAACCCTTGGTGCATTCGGGCCAGGTGGGACAGCCAAGCCCAGAACCAGTAAGACGTACTGCGCCGCCGGTCACGATCAGAGCGCTCTGCAGGAAGAGAAGGAGGCCACTTACTCGACTCAGCCACGATCTCATCATGTCGCCAACCCTAAGACTTCAAAGGTGATAGATCTCGCTGCCGCCCCGAGTGGAGAAGTGAGGCGAATTACGACACAATAGCGTTGTGAAAATAACCGCACCCTCCCAAGATGGCACCCGCGAGCTAGTCGCGCGCTCCATTCTGGAGAATGGCCCTTCCACCGCCTCCGTATTGGGAGAGCGCCTCGGAATTACGCCAGCGGGAATTCGTCGCCACCTCGATGCGCTCTTAGCCGATGGCGTTGTTGAAGCCAGAGAGATGCGAGTGGGCGCAGTAGTAGGACGCGGGCGCCCATCAAAAGTTTTCGTCATGAGCGATCTCGGTCGTGAAACATTTGAACATTCCTACGATGACTTAGCAGTTTCAGCGCTGAAATTTATGGGCGCTCGCTTTGGTGCAGATTCAATTCACGCCTTTGCACAATCTCGCGCCGATGACATCGAACGTAAATTCCGTAGCACCAGCGGAGCAGCAACTTCGCGCTCGCTAGCTAAGTTCCTTACAACTGAAGGTTATGCCGCAAGCGTGAGCGATAAGGCAGTTGGCGTTGAGCTTTGCCAACATCACTGCCCAATCGCACACGTTGCCGCTGAGTACCCAGAAATTTGTGAAGCAGAGACCCAACTCTTCTCACAATTGCTCGGAACACATGTGCAACGACTAGCAACAATCGCTCATGGCGATGGTGTCTGCACGACGTTTATTCCCTCACCAAATAAGAAGAACGCCAGCAAGTCAGCAAACAAGTCCACCCAAAAGCCAGTGAGAGGAAAATCTCGATGAGTATTGCGCATCCAGAATTAGATGGAATTGGAAAGTATGAATTCGGTTGGTCCGATAAGAATGATGCAGGTGCCAACTCCAAGCGCGGTCTCAACGAAGATGTAGTTCGCGATATTTCAAGCAAGAAAGATGAACCACAGTGGATGCTCGACCTGCGCCTCAAAGGCCTCTCCCTCTTTGAGAAGAAGCCAATGCCAACTTGGGGTTCAGATCTCACTGGTATTTTCTTTGACACCATCAAATATTTTGTGCGCTCTACTGAGAAGCAAGCCGCTACTTGGGAAGATCTGCCTGAAGAGATCAAAAATACTTACGACCGTCTCGGAATTCCAGAAGCTGAGAAGCAACGTTTAGTCTCTGGTGTTGCAGCTCAGTACGAATCCGAAGTTGTGTATCACTCAATTCGCGAAGACCTTGAGAAGCAGGGCGTAATTTTCCTTGATACCGATTCTGGCTTGAAGAAGCACCCAGAGTTATTCAAAGAGTATTTCGGATCTGTTATTCCAGTTGGCGATAATAAATTCGCTGCACTCAATACTTCAGTCTGGTCCGGTGGTTCATTTATCTATGTACCAAAGGGCGTACATGTGGATATTCCATTGCAGGCCTATTTCCGCATTAATACAGAGAACATGGGTCAATTTGAACGTACTTTGATCATCGCTGATGAGGATTCCTACATTCACTATGTCGAGGGCTGCACAGCACCGATCTACTCATCCGATTCACTTCACTCAGCAGTTGTTGAGATTATTGTGAAAAAGGGCGCCCGCGTTCGTTACACAACAATTCAGAACTGGTCCAATAACGTTTATAACTTGGTGACAAAGCGCGCAACATGTGCTGAAGGTGCCACTATGGAATGGATCGATGGCAACATCGGATCTAAGGTCACTATGAAATATCCAGCGGTATTTCTCATGGGCCCACATTCCAAAGGTGAGACTCTCTCGATTGCATTTGCAGGCGAAGGTCAACATCAAGATGCTGGCGCAAAGATGGTGCATGCTGCGCCATACACATCCTCAACCATCATCTCTAAATCAGTTGCCCGCAATGGCGGTCGCACTTCTTATCGCGGATTAGTCCAGGTACAAGAGGGTGCCCACCATTCGAAGAGCACTGTGAAGTGTGATGCGCTCTTGGTCGACACAATCTCGCGCTCTGACACATATCCCTATGTCGATGTTCGTGAAGATGATGTTTCGATGGGTCACGAAGCGACTGTTTCTAAAGTCTCCGATGATCAGCTCTTCTACTTGATGTCACGTGGCCTTAAGGAAGATGAAGCCATGGCAATGATCGTGCGTGGCTTTATTGAGCCAATTGCACGTGAACTTCCGATGGAGTACGCACTTGAATTAAACCGCTTGATCGAACTCCAAATGGAAGGCGCGGTTGGTTAATGCAAGGTTTACAAACCAACTACCTCACTCCTACTGGACGCGAAGAAGCATGGCGATTTACACCACTTGCTCGAATGGGTGGACTCCATGACGGAACTGTGGTGCGCGGCGGCGAGATCTCACTCTTCCTTCGTACTGGTTTAACTACTGGAGTTACATTCGCTCAAGTTGCACCGGATGCGATTGCGCCATTTAGTCAAAGTGATGATGCAGTAGTACTTCATGCTCGATCAGAAGTTACTGCGATTTCCCATCTTTCGATCGATAAAGGCATCACTGTTGCCGAACCTATCTACTTAGGGCGCAAGAGCGTTGCTGGCGAATATTCACGAGTCAAAATTTCACTTGGAGTTAATGCTCATGCCAAGGTGATTCTGGAGAATTCTGGAAGCACCATTCTTGGCGAAGATCTCGAGATGGAACTTGGCGCAGGAGCCTCACTCACATTTATCTCATTGCAGGAGTGGAGCGCAGATACTGTTTATTCAGCTCGCCATCACGCCATTCTCGATCGCGATGCTTCACTTGAATCAATCGTTGTCACATTAGGTGGATCGCTCGTCCGCATTCTGCCTACTGTGGAGTTTCGTGGTGAAGGTGCAAGCGTAAGTCTCAATGGTGTCTATTTTGCAAGCGCTGGCCAACATCAAGAGCATCGCCTACATGTCGATCACTTGGTGCCTCGCGCTAAATCTCGTGTGAATTACAAAGGTGCATTGACAGGGGAGAAGGCCCATACCGTCTGGATCGGCGATGTATTTATTCGCGCCGCAGCAGAGGGTACTGATACTTACGAACTCAATCGCAATCTTCTGCTCAGTGATGGCGCACGTGCTGATTCAGTCCCTAACTTAGAGATTGAAACTGGCGAAATTGTTGGTGCCGGACACGCCAGTACAACAGGTCGCTTCGACGATGAACAACTCTTCTATCTGATGTCACGCGGCATCGAAAGCAATGATGCCCGTCGCCTTGTCGTTCGTGGTTTCTTCGCCGAAATTATTGGTCACATCGGCGCTGAAGATATTCAAGAGCGTTTAATGACACACATTGATACTGAGCTCTCGCGAGTGGGTGCGTAAATGGCCCAATTGCAATTGAGTTCATTAGCTCCTGGCAGTGCGGTCAAAGTAGATGTTGATGGCACTAGCGTCTGCGTCGCTCGTGTGGGCGATGAAGTTTTTGCGGTTGCAGATACCTGCACACATGCAGATGCATCACTGAGTGAGGGCGAACTCGATGGCTACAAGATTGAGTGCTGGTTACACGGTGCGCAATTTGATCTCCGTAATGGCGAGGCTACGACACCACCTGCAACGCAAGCACTTGAGACATATTCAATTTCTATCGATGGTGACACCGTCACCGTGACGGCATAAGAGGAGAAGCGATGAGCACACTAGAAATCAAGAACCTGCAAGTTTCAGTCGATACCGAAGCTGGCGCTAAAGAGATTCTTAAAGGCGTGGATCTCACAATCCGCTCCGGTGAGACACATGCAGTTATGGGACCTAACGGTTCTGGTAAATCAACACTTGCTTACTCAATTGCCGGTCACCCTAAGTACAAGATCACAGGTGGTTCAGTAACGCTCGATGGCGTTGATCTCCTTGAAATGACAGTGGATGAGCGTGCACGTGCTGGCCTCTTTCTTGCGATGCAATACCCGGTTGAAGTTCCTGGTGTTTCGGTCTCTAACTTTCTTCGTACTGCCGCAACAGCACTTCGCGGCGAAGCGCCAAAACTTCGCACTTGGGTTGGCGAAGTAAAGGATGCAATGAATGCACTCAACATGGATCCAGCATTTGCTGAGCGCAACGTTAATGAAGGTTTCTCGGGCGGTGAGAAGAAGCGTCATGAAATCATGCAATTGGAATTATTGAAGCCAAAGATTGCGATTCTCGATGAGACAGATTCTGGCCTCGATGTTGATGCGCTCCGTATTGTTTCTGAGGGTGTCAATCGCGCAAAGGCAGCTAATGACCTTGGCGTACTGCTCATTACTCACTACACCCGCATTCTTCGTTACATCAAACCAGATTTCGTGCACGTTTTTGCTGCTGGTCGAGTAGTTGAAGAGGGCGGCCCAGAGTTAGCAGAGAAGCTCGAAGAATCTGGCTACGCTGAATACGTTACGCAATAGTCGTCAGTAATTCGCTATGAGTAATTCTTCCTCGCCACTGGACACGGCTGCAATTCGCCGTGACTTTCCTATCTTTACCCGAACAGTGCGCGATGGAAAAAAGTTGGTCTATCTCGATAGTGGTGCAACAAGCCAGAAGCCAGAGAGCGTCATTTCAGCAGAGGCTAATTTCTACCGCATGCACAATGCGGCAGTACATCGCGGTGCTCATCAATTAGCAGAAGAGGCTACAGAGGCCTACGAAGGTGGGCGCGAGAGCGTTGCAAAGTTCCTTGGTGCCACAGTTGATGAAATTATCTTTACCAAGAGTGCCACGGAGAGCCTCAATCTTCTGGCTTATGCATTCTCTAGTGGGGATTCACTCAATCGCTTCCAGATCAAACGAGGCGATCGCATTGTGGTTACCGAGATGGAGCACCACGCAAATCTGATTCCGTGGCAACAATTAGCAAAGCGCACTGGCGCCGAATTGGTCTGGTTTGAAGTAACCCCTGAAGGACGGCTTGACCTGAGTAAAATTTCCGAGTTGATTGACTCGAATACTCGCATTGTCGCACTCACACATCAATCCAATGTGCTCGGAACAATTAATCCACTTGAGCAGATTGTGGCGCGCGCACATGAAGTTGGCGCAGTCGTAGTTCTCGATGCCTGCCAATCTGCGCCACATAAAGCAATAGATGTTGAAAAACTCGGAGTCGATTTTCTCACTTTCTCTGGACATAAAGCGCTAGGCCCAACTGGCATTGGTGTGCTCTGGGGCAGAAGTGAATTACTTGAAGATCTACCGCCATTCCTCTTCGGTGGCTCGATGATTGAAAATGTTTCGATGCTCGATGCCACTTGGGCACCATCACCGCGCCGCTTTGAAGCCGGTGTACCCAACATGGCACAGGCTGTAGGTCTGGCAAGTGCCTTGGAATATCTCACCAACGTTGGCTTGGAAAAGATTTCAGCACACGAGCTACTCCTCACCGAACAATTGTTAAATGGGCTTTCAAAAATTGATGGTGCAAAAGTCTTTGGACCAGAGAGCACCGTCGATCGCGGCGGAACAGTTTCATTCACCGTTGGCGCAATTCATCCCCACGACCTAGGTCAGTATCTTGATTCGCAAGGAATCGCAGTCCGAACTGGACATCACTGCGCCTGGCCGCTCACACGCAAATTTGGCATTACTGCGACAACTCGAGCTTCCTTCTATCTCTACAACGATGCCAGCGAAGTTGACGCACTGCTTGCTGGCATTGCAGGCGCACAGGAATATTTCAAGGATAAGTAATGGAATTAGATTCGCTCTACCAACAAGTCATTCTTGATCATTACAAGCGCCCGCTGCATAAGGGCCTCTCCAAGAATTCTGGCGTGCAAGTGCATCACATCAATCCCAGTTGTGGTGATGAAGTCACGGTGAAAGTTTCAGTGAACGATGGAGTAGTCGCCGAAGTAACGTGGGATGGAGTTGGTTGTTCGATCTCACAGGCCAGTGTCTCCATGATGTCCGATCTAGTGACTGGCCTTGGCATCAAAGAAGCAAATGTGATTCTGGATGAATTCACTGCGCTGATGCAGAGCAAGGGAACATCAGCCGGAGACCCTGAGATTCTCGATGATGCAGTGGCATTTGCCGGTGTTTCAAAATATCCAGCTCGTATTAAATGCGCGCTCCTGGGATGGATGGCATTTAAGGATGCATCCGTTCAGGCGCAAGCACAGTAGAATTCCGACGAAGAGAAGAGGCTAATCATGGTTGCTGCAATTGATGATGTTACTGAGGCAATGAAAGATGTTGTCGACCCAGAATTAGGTATCAATGTGGTTGACCTTGGCCTGATTTACGATGTCATGGTTGATGAGAACAACATTGCTGTCCTCAACATGACTCTTACCTCCGCTGCCTGCCCACTCCAAGATGTGATTGAAGATCAGACTCATCAAGCACTTGCTGGCCTAACTGCAGATGTAAAAATTAATTGGGTCTGGATGCCACCATGGGGTCCAGATAAAATCACCGACGACGGAAGAGAACAGCTTCGGGCTCTCGGATTCACCGTTTAAATAATGTCACAGCATGCGATGTGGATGTCGATGCGGTCTATGACCGCCGACTCCTCAGTAAAGAATCAGAAACTTAAAGCGGGCACAGTTCGCCGTATCTTCCTCTTTGCTAAGCCCTACAAGTGGCAGATCGTCATCTTCTTGGTGACTGTTGTTATCGATGCCTTCTTGATGGTTGCCTCTCCACTCCTACTGCGCCGCCTGATCGATGATGGAGTAATTCCAAAGAATGGCCACCTTGTCACCATGTTGGCGATTGCAGTGGGGCTAATTGCAATTGGAGATGGCTTAATGAGCATTGTCGGTCGCTGGTTCTCATCGCGAATCGGTGAAGGCTTAATTTACGATTTACGCTCGCTGGTTTTTGCACATGTGCAACGCCAATCGATTGCATTCTTTACTCGCACCCAGACTGGCGCACTTATTTCCCGAATCAACTCCGATGTAATTGGCGCTCAGCAGGCCTTTACCGCCACTCTTTCTGGCGTCGTAAGCAACGTGGTCTCTCTGATTTTGGTAATTATTACGATGTTGATTCTCTCTTGGCAGATCACAGTTGTTTCACTCCTCTTGCTGCCAGTATTTCTCCTGCCCACTCGGTGGGTTGGACGTAGGTTGCAGATTCTCACCCGTGAGTCATTCCAAACTAATGCCGAAATGTCGAGCACGATGACAGAGCGCTTCAATGTTTCCGGCGCAATGCTCGTGGCGCTCTATGGCCGCGCTGAAGTAGAAGAGAAGACTTTCCGCAGTAAAGCACGACGCGTTGCCGATATTGGAATCACGATGGCTCTGCTTAACCGACTCTTCTTTATCGCACTCACCAGCGTTGCCGCGATTGCGACTGCTTTTGCCTTCGGAATCGGTGGACATCTAGCAATTACTGGGAAAGTGACAGTTGGAACATTGCTTGCGATCACTGCGCTCTTAGCTCGACTTTATGGACCGCTGACTGCGCTCTCCAATGTACGGGTAGATGTCATGACCTCACTTGTTTCCTTTGAACGAGTCTTCGAAGTTCTGGATCTTCAACCAATGGTGCAAGATCGCGCCAACGCTAAAGTTTTAGAGAATCGAAAGCCTGCAGTTGAATTTCGTAATGTGAGCTTCTCTTATCCGCGTGCCGATGAAATTTCGTTAGCATCGCTCGAATCGGCGGCAAAGCCGGAGTTAGTACAAAGTGGTGAGATTCTTAAAAACATCTCATTCACCGCAGAATCAGGAACGCTTACCGCACTCGTTGGCCCATCTGGTGCTGGTAAGACCACCATCACCGCATTGATTCCGCGCCTCTACGATGTGACAGAGGGCGGAATTTTTATCGATGGAAATGATATTCGCGATCTCACGATGAATTCACTACGCGGTGCCATAGGTGTCGTCATGCAAGATGCGCACCTCTTTCATGAATCGATTGCAGAGAATTTGCGTTATGCAAAGGCAGATGCGACCGAAGATGAAATGAAGCAAGCATGTCAGCAAGCACAAATCTGGAAACTGATTTCATCACTGCCTAATGGCCTAGACACTATGGTGGGAGAGCGCGGTCATCGCTTGTCAGGTGGCGAAAAGCAACGCCTTGCAATTGCTCGCTTGCTACTTAAAGCACCATCAGTGGTGATTCTTGATGAAGCTACTGCGCACTTGGATTCAGAGAATGAAGCACTCGTCCAGGAAGCGCTTAAGATTGCGCTGCAAGGGCGAACCAGCATTGTGATTGCACATCGCTTGAGTACTGTGCGCGATGCTGATCAGATTTTAGTACTTGAAAAGGGTCAGATTGTTGAGCGCGGAAAGCATGATGCTTTAGTTGCCGCCGGTGGTTTGTATGCCGACTTGTATGCCCGTCAAGACTTATCTGCGACGAATTAAGAATCTTCCGTAAAGCACTAAGCCAGCGAAGAATATCCACTGCAAGGCGTAGGCCATATGCGGACCATCGCTTAATTCTGGTAATTCCACTGGGCTCTGCGGTACCAAATTTTTCGATGAAGCAGAGAGCAAATCCAAGTAAAAGGGAACTGCGGGAGTGGTCAAGGAATTTGCAGCATTCCACTGCTTAATAAGTCCGCTCTGATTTCGAGTAGGCAGTGCAAAGAATGAACCATGGGGAAGAGTGCGATCTAGTCTTACCCGGCCAATCAACGTTGCATCAGTAAGGTCTTCTTCTGGAAGAAGGGGCGTAGCTACCGCGCTCTTGCCAGCAGGAATCCAACCCCGATTGATCCAGATTTCTGAACCGCCAACTTCGTGAAATAGTTGAAGTAGGTGATAGCCGAATGCGCCATTGGAATATTGATTGCGAAGTAGTACCTGCTTGCCAGAGATGAAATTTCCACTCAAGGTTGTCTTCTGCCACTCGTGAGATTGTGGTTCAGCAAGGAGTGTGGCAAATAGGACTGGCGGAGAATTCACTTGCGAGGTAATTTGAGTATTGAGTGCGTGCCGTGCAACTCCGCGGTGATATTGCCACTGCGCTGCCCAGAGGCAGAGTGCGACAAGAAGTAGTGCGACCAGGGTTGCAGCGAGAGATTTGAGGCGGGGTCCCATCTGCCTATTAAACCCCCTGGCTACTCGAGATTTTTACGTTTATCTGTAATTACAGCTTCGCCGCGAGAGACAGTTTCTCGTCCTGCATTGGCAATCACAACTGCAAAATATGGCAGACCAACGGCGCCGACAAGTGCAAACCAGCGATAGGGGCTAGGCAGAATTACGGTGAGAATAAAACAGGCGGTACGAATCATCATCGAGATGAAGTAACGACGTTGGCGACCTGGTAGATCATTGCTCAATGATTTCTGTGCGCTAGTAATGTCAAAGAATTCATCGGCCATGACCCAAGCGTAGGCGCTGTCAGAGCGATGTGCATCTTGTAACTTGCGGAAAATCAAGCGCGAATACCTAGATACGGGGGAGTAACAGGTAAGTTTTACCTATGTCTGACATTTCAGCGAGTGAGATCGCCCTTGTTACTGGGGGCAATCGCGGTATTGGTTTAGCTATTGCCAACGAATTACGAAGTTCAGGTTTTACTGTTATCGCTGCCTCTCGCGGTGGCGAGAGTGTTGAAGGACACTTTGCGGTTGCGATGGATGTGACATCGACCGAGAGCGTTGATGCCGCTTTTGCTGCAATTGAGGCCGAACATGGATTGGCCACCATCATTGTCTGCAATGCTGGAATTACTCGCGATGGCTTGGTGATGCGGATGTCTGATGAAGATTTCACCGATGTGGTCGATACCAACCTCACGGGAAGTTTTCGCGTTGCCCGTCGCGCAACAAAGGGAATGCTTAAAGCCAAACGCGGTCGCTTGATTTTCATCGGCTCGGTCGTTGGCTCCATTGGTTCAGGTGGCCAAGTCAATTACTCCGCAACCAAAGCTGGCGTTATCGGCATGGCGCGCTCCTTTGCGCGCGAATTAGGAAGTCGTGGCATCACCTCCAATGTTGTGGCGCCCGGTTTTGTTGAGACTGACATGACTGCGGTACTCACCGATGCGCGTCGCCAAGAGATCAGTGCTGCGATTCCGCTCGAGCGATTTGCCGCACCTAGTGAGGTCGGTAAAGCGGTGGCATTTCTGGCATCAGATTCAGCAAGTTACATCACCGGCGCAGTAATTCCAGTTGATGGCGGATTAGGAATGGGGCACTAATGGGACTACTCACTGGCAAGAAAATTTTAGTAACTGGCGTGCTTACCGATGCATCGATTGCATTCCATGTAGCACGGCTAGCCCAAGAGGAGGGCGCCACAGTTCTACTAACTTCCTATGGCCGAGTATTGCGATTGACCGAACGCATCAGCGCTCGTCTGCCACAACCTGCGCCAGTCATTGAACTGGATGTCACATCAGAGACAGATCTCGCGGCACTGGCCGATCGTGTAAGAGAACATGTCGATGGTTTAGATGGCGTGGTTCATTCGATTGGTTTTGCGCCAGAGAGTGCCCTCGGTGGAAATTTTCTTAATACCGCTTGGGAAGATGTAGCTACTGCGATGCATGTATCTGCTTTCTCTTTGAAATCACTCACTATGGCAGCCAAGCCACTCTTTGGATCAAGTGCATCAGTGGTGGGACTTGATTTCGATGCCACTGTCGCTTGGCCAAAATATGACTGGATGGGCGTTGCAAAGGCAGCGCTTGAATCAACCTCTCGCTATTTAGCGCGTGATTTAGGTAAAGAGAACATCCGAGTGAATTTAGTTGCAGCAGGTCCGATCAAAACAATGGCAGCGAAATCAATTCCAGGGTTTGCCGATTTTGAAGAGGTGTGGAATGCGCGATCTCCGATGAATTGGGATGTTTCCGATCCAGTTCCTGCAGCACAAGCAGTCATAGTTCTACTCTCAGATTGGCTGCCGAAGACAACTGCGGAGATTCTCCATGTCGATGGCGGCCTTCACGGAATGGGCGCTTAGCCCGCTTTTCCGCTCGGATTTTGAGCAATCCACCCTTTCGGGTAACCTTCTCATCAGACCAGTGATGTAATCACTGCAAGAGGAGTTACCGCTCCCACCTCTATCGCTTCGGCGAATTGGTACGTCACTGACAGAGATTCTTCTGTCCATGATTTGCGGTATTTCTTGCGCATTAATTACGCCACTAGTTGCAATAACTTCAAACCCTGACGCAGGTCAGATACGACTAGGAGCAGATATCACCACCGACACCCGCATTAACGATCGTATTCGCGTTCCAGAAGTACGTTTGATCGGCGCAGCTGCCGAGCAAATTGGAGTAGTGGATATCGATACTGCGCTGCGATTGGCAGAAGAGATTGGTCTCGACTTAGTTGAGATTGCTCCAGAGGCCGTTCCACCAGTGTGCAAGATCATGGATTTCGGAAAGTACAAGTACGAGATCGCACAGAAGGCACGCGAAGCGCGACAGAACCAGACTCACATCATTGTGAAGGAAGTTCGGTTAAAGCCCCGCATTGAAGCGCACGATTATGAGACCAAGCGGAATCAGATCGAGAAGTTTCTTCGTGGTGGCGACAAGGTAAAGGTGACGATGCAGTTCCGCGGCCGAGAGCAATCTCGTCCGGAGATGGGTTACAAGTTATTGCAGCGACTAGTTGAGGATGTCGCCGAGTTTGCCTTTGTTGAGTTCGCCCCTAAACAAGAGGGACGAAACATGACAATGGTGCTTGGCCCTACTAAGCGCAAGAACGAAGCGGTCGCAGAAGCGCGTGCTGCTAAGAAAGCAAAAGCTGAAACTGAATCAGCGGAGTAACGAGAGGACTTATAGCAATGCCAAAGATGAAAACTCATAGTGGCGCGAAGAAAACCTTCCGAGTCACTGGATCTGGAAAGATCATGCATGAGCGAGCTGG
Source organism: Actinomycetes bacterium (assembly GCA_037133535.1). Classification (GTDB taxonomy): domain Bacteria; phylum Actinomycetota; class Actinomycetes; order Nanopelagicales; family Nanopelagicaceae; genus WLQV01. Next base: position 8,389 of record JBAXNY010000001.1, on the reverse strand, counting down.
CAAGCGCCACCTTCTCGAGCGCAAATCTTCGCGAGTCACCCGTCGCCTTAGCGCAGACGCAACCGCGAAACCAACTATTGCAGTAACAGCCAAGCGCATGCTTGGCTTGAAATAAGGAGCGTGCAGGTAGATGGCTAGAGTAAAGCGCGGCGTCCACGCCGCAAAGAAGCGTCGCACCACACTCGAGCGTGCATCCGGTTATCGCGGACAACGTTCACGTCTCTACGCGAAAGCAAAAGAGCAACTCACTCACTCGATGATCTATGCCTTCAATGATCGCAAAGATAAGAAAGGTGATTTCCGTCAGCTCTGGATTCAGCGCATCAATGCGGCAGCCCGTGAGAATGGACTTACCTACAACCGATTTATCCAAGGATTGAAGGCAGCCGGTGTTGAAGTTGATCGCCGCGTCCTCTCTGAATTGGCAACAAATGAGCCAGAGACTTTTAAAGTACTTGTAGAAGTTGCACGCAAGAACTTAGTTTCAGCTTAAATTTAGGATCGTATGATCGAGAGCCTTCATTCTCCCCACATCGGGAGAGTGAAGGCTCTTCTTTCATCTCGGGGTGCGCGCGAACGCAGAGCGAAACACGAGTTCGTGGCTGAAGGTTTGCAATCAGTACGCGAGGCTCTAGCAAGCACAACCGGGCCGCAAATTCGCACGCTCTATGCCACCGAAAGTGGAATGGCAAAGTTAGTGGAAGATGGAATTAATCTTGCCGGCGTCGCAGTGGAAGAAGTCACTGATGGCGTTATGAAAGCAATGGCAGATACCGTTACACCGCAAGGAATCTTGGCAATCTGTACTTACCCTTCGTGGAAGATGAGTGAGATAAAGAGCAAGGGCAGTGTGATCTACCTGCATCGAATTCAAGATCCAGGAAATGCCGGAACTATTATTCGCACCGCCCAGGCCTTAGGTATTTCAGCAGTAATCACCTCACCAGATAGCGTTGATTTATTCTCACCTAAAGTAATTCGCTCCGCGGCCGGATCACATTGGCACTTGCCACTTTTTGAAGATGTTTCATTGAGCGATCTCATCACTGCATTTCCAGATTATGCGCGCTATGCGCTGATGGGTCATGGGGATGTTGCGCTCTCCGATGTAGCCGATGCGAAAAGCGCACTCTGGATTTTTGGAAATGAGGCGCAAGGACTCAAAGATTTATCGCAGGAATTAGCGAGCAATCGAGTGCAGTCCGTGGCAATCCCAATGGAGGGCCAGACCGAGAGTTTGAACCTTTCAGTTGCCGCCGCCATCGTGATGTATGCGATTGGGCAATAAACCTCACCCGAATTGCAGGGCTCTGCCGTTAGACTTCCCAGGTGGAGAATGCAGAGATAGATAACTGGGTGAACCAGGCAATCTCGGCATTTGGGTTAGCCCAAAACTTAGAAGAGTTAAAGATTGCGCGCTTGGCTCATGCGGGGGACAAGTCGCCAATCTCTGGTGCAAGTCGCAGCTTAGGAACGCTGCCAGCCGATGAGCGCGCAGCACTTGGCAAAATTATTGGAGATGCGCGCGGCAAAATCAACGCAAGCCTTGAGGCCCGCACCAGCGCTTTAGAAATTGAACGCGATTCAGTGCTCTTAGTTCAAGAGCGAGTCGATGTCACTTTGCCGCCACATCGCAGCAAACTCGGCGGCTTGCATCCCATCACAATTATCAAGAATGAGATCTCAGATTTCTTTATCGGCCAAGGTTATTCAATTGCCGAAGGTCCAGAGTTAGAAGCCCAGTGGTTGAACTTTGATGCACTCAATATTCCTGCCGATCACCCCGCTCGCACCATGCAAGATACTTTCTTCATCGAACCACTTGAATCAGGTTTGGTACTACGTACTCATACCTCACCAGTTCAAGTGCGCACGATGTTGGCGCAGAAGCCGCCGATTTACGTGATCTGTCCTGGCCGCACCTTCCGTGCCGATGAATTAGATGCCACTCACACTCCGGTATTTCATCAAGTTGAAGGCTTAGTTGTCGATCGCGGAATAACAATGGCTCATCTCAAAGGAACTCTCGATTCCTTTGCGCGCAAAATGTTTGGTGGCGAAGCCAAGACTCGACTTCGCCCCTCATTCTTCCCATTCACTGAACCGAGCGCCGAAGTCGATGTCTTCTTCAATGGTCGCTGGATTGAATGGGGCGGCTGCGGAATGGTCAATCCTAAAGTTTTGCAATCCTGCGGCGTGGATACTTCACTCTTCACTGGCTTTGCATTTGGCATGGGGCTAGAGCGCACACTTATGGTGCGCCACGGAATTACTGACATGCATGACATTGTTGAGGGCGATCTGCGCTTCTCGGCTCAGTTTGGAAGTGGTATCTAAATGCTCGTTCCACTTTCATGGTTGCAAGAATTCGCTGCGCTACCCAAGAGTGCTACGCCCGAGAAGATTTCTGATGCCTTTGTCCGAGTGGGTTTTGAAGTTGAAGGATTTACCGTCACTGGCAAAGAGATCACCGGTCCAATCGTTATTTGAAAAGTTAAGGCAGTTGAAGAGATCACTGAGTTTAAAAAGCCGATTCGCTATGTGGAACTCGATTGCAAAGAGAAGAAGCCACGCTTTGTTATCTGCGGTGCCACAAATTTCGTGGTGGGCGATCTAGTTGTGGTGGCGCTGCCTGGCTCAGTGTTGCCTGGTGGTTTTGCAATCTCTGCTCGTGAGACTTATGGCAAAACTAGCAATGGCATGATCTGTTCAACTAAAGAACTCGGTTTGAGCGAAGAGAGTGAAGGAATCCTGACCCTGGCTAAGGGTGCGGCAAAAATTGGCGATGATGCCTTTGAAGTATTAGAACTCAATGATGTGATCTTTGATATTGCAGTCAATCCTGATCGTGGTTATGCGCTGTCGATTCGCGGATTGGCACGAGAGATTGCCGGCGCATTCGCAGTCAGATACATCGATCCAGCAGTTAGTGCGAAAGCAGCGAAACTTCGCGCCAAGGCAAGTGCTGGGAAAGTTGTTAAAGCAAAGATTTCTGATGGCAAGGATGCCGATGTGATGTATCTGCGCACACTTGCTAATTTTGATCCAAAGGCAGCTTCACCACTCTGGCTTCGACGCCGGATTGAGAAATGTGGAATGCGCTCCATCTCGTTAGCCGTTGATGTCACCAACTATGTAATGTTGGAGCTAGGACAGCCACTGCACGCATTTGATGCTGCAAAAATTGCTGGCACTTTGAAAGTTTCGCGGGCACGTAAAGCGACAAAATTTGCCACCCTCGATGGCCAAGAACGCACTGTTACCGCAGCTGATCTGCTTATCTCCGACGATAAGAAGGTGTTGGCATTAGCCGGAACTATGGGTGGTTTAGATTCCGAAGTTACTGAATCGACCACTGCGCTAGCGATTGAAGCGATTCGATTTAACTCAGTTGCAATCGCAAAGAATGCGCGCAACCACAAGCTCTCTACTGAGGCCTCTCGTCGCTTCGAGCGGGGAGTGGATCCAGAATTGGCAGAGATCGCCTCGTTGCGTGCAACATCGCTGTTGGTAGATCTGGGCGGCGCAGATTATGTGGGCGTAGCTACTGCCGGAAAAGTTCCAGCAAAACGAAGCATTCTTTTAGATCCGCAATTTCCTGGAAAGATCTTGGGTTATGCGATCACTAGCGCCACAGTTTCAAAGCAGCTTAAATCAGTGGGCTGTGGTGTTGTAGCCGCTGCGGGAAAGAAGTTGAAAGTTTCGGTGCCATCGTGGCGACCTGATCTAGAGGAAGCCATTGATTTAGTGGAAGAGATCGCGCGAACTATTGGCTTTGATTCGATCCCATCTCTCTTGCCGCCGCGGCCGGTAAGCACTGGTCTGACACAGACCCAAGCACGCCAACGCAAAGTTGGAGCGCTACTAGCCGATCTTGGCCTCTATGAAGTTCAGACTTATCCATTTGTTAGTGAAGCAACCATGAAAGTCTTTAATTACACCGGAGAGCGTGCTGCGACTTATCGCATTGCAAATCCCATGGCCGATGATGCGCCATTACTTCGCACCCATTTGATTCCCGGTTTAGTGCAAGCTGCCGAGCGGAATTTAGGGCGTGGGGCTCGAGGCTTTGGTCTCTTTGAAATTGGTTCGATTTTCCGTAAGACGATTCCAGAGAGTGCGGCGCCGTTAATAAGTACAACTGCGCGTCCAAGCGAAGCGGTAATCAAGAAACTTTATGCAGGAGTTCCACCACAACATCAACACGTTGGAGGCGTTCTGGTTGGCGCTGCCGAGGCCGAGGGTTGGCAAGGCAAGGAGCGAAATTACAGCTGGAGTGATGCAATTAGCTTTGCCTTAAAAATTATTGAGAGCACTGGGCTAACTGCAACAGTGGTTCGATCTGATTTTGCTCCGTGGCATCCCGAGCGCTGTGCTGAACTGCAAGTCAATGGCAAAGCGGTTGCTCATGCCGGTGAGTTACATCCAAGGATTATTGCCGCGCATGGATTGCCAGAGCGCGCCAGCGCATTTGTAGTGAATCTTTCAGCTCTGCCCGAGACTGGAGTTATCCGGGCGCAGGCAATTACAACGATGCCAGTTGCGGTACAGGATTTAGCTCTGGTAGTTGATGGTTCGGCTGCGGCAGGAGAGGTCATGGCCACGCTGCGCGAAGGTGCGGGCGAGTTATTGGAATCGATTGAACTCTTTGATCGCTATGACCAATTGGGCGAGGGCAAGATCTCTCTCGCATTCACGCTTCGCTTTCGTGCCGCCGATCGCACCCTCACTACAGCCGAGGTTTCCGCACTACGCGAAGCAGCGGCCACTCTCGCAGCCAAGCGCCATGGAGCCGTAGTACGCTCTGCATAAAAATGCGCCTAATTGCATAATTATGCATAACGGGTTACTCTAGGTCTATGAAAATCGGAATCGTAGGGGCCAGCGGGTACTCAGGCGGGGAACTGCTGCGGGTGCTTTCCGGCCATCCAGAATTCTCAGTTGAGGTAATCGCTGCACATTCCAATGCGGGCGAGGAGATCATTTCGGTCCATCCTCAATTGGTATTTTTTCAGGGCCGAAAATTTGATTTGATCGACATTCCAACCTTAAGTAAATGTGATCTTCTCTTCTTTGCACTGCCTCACGGTGAGTCGGCGAAGTTAATCAACCAACTACCGGAATCGATCAAAGTGGTTGATTTAGGAGCAGACTTTAGATTGAACTCTGCGCAGAGTTGGCAGAAGTATTACAGCGGAGAGCACGCAGGTACTTGGGTTTATGGACTGCCTGAATTGCCGGGGCAGAGAGTGAAGATCAAAGCAAGTACCCGGATTGCCAATCCCGGTTGTTATGCCACTGCAATTGCGTTGGGCACTGCGCCGCTGGCTGGCATTGCAGATCTCTCCGATGTAGTGGTAGTTGCCGCATCTGGAACAACGGGTGCGGGCAGAAACGCAAAGATCAATTTAATCGGGAGTGAAGTAATGAATTCACTCACCTCCTATAAATTTGGGGGAGTGCACCAACACACACCTGAGATTGAAGAAGCGGTAAGTGCTGCGACAGGCAAAACGCTCGGTATCTCGTTTACTCCGATTCTGGCGCCAATGCCTAGAGGGATTCTGGCAACTATTACTAGCAAATTGCAGATCGAGATGGACACGGAAAAGCTCCATGCCCATTTTACTCAGCACTACGCCAATGAAGAATTTGTTCAAGTGTTACCAATGGGGCAGATGCCGAAAACTTCTGCAGTATTAGGAAGCAATTTCGTGCAGCTACAAGTTGCAGTTGATGAGCACTCCAACCGGGCCGTTGTTTCAGTCGCGGTAGATAACTTGGCGAAAGGTGCCGCAACTGCTGCAATTCAAAATGCCAATTTAATCTGCGGTCTGGCCGAAAATACTGGCCTACTTGGAACAGGTATTGGCGTATGAAACTTCCACTCGGTTTTCGCTCGGGCGCAGTTGCCGCTGGGCTAAAAAGTAGCGGCGCACTTGATCTCACAGTGATCGTGAATGAGGGGCCAACAGCTACAGCAGCTGCTGTATTCACTACAAATAAAATCGTGGCAGCCCCTGTTACATGGACCCGTCAAGTAATTAAGGGTGGCGTAGTTCGTGCAGTGGTTCTTAATTCTGGTGGTGCCAATGCCTGCACAGGGCCACAAGGTTTTGCCGATACCCATAAGAGTGCAGAGTTAGTCGCCGATGCTTTATCGCTTTCGAGTTCGGAAGTTGCGGTCTGTTCCACGGGTTTAATCGGCGAGTTCTTGCCGATGGGAAAGATTGGTGATGGCATTTCCCAGAGCGTTTCTGGCCTTACTGCAAATGGATTAGAACTTTCGGCTCGGGCGATTATGACCACGGATTCAGTTCCAAAGATTGCGACAGTGAAGGTGAAGGGAACTCAGACCAGCGGCATTGCAAAGGGTGCGGGAATGTTGGCACCTGCCATGGCAACCATGCTCTCAGTTGTAATGACTGATGCGATTATTGATGGAGATAGCGCACAAGAGATGTTGCGGATTGCAGTGGATCGGACCTTTAATCGGATTGATTCAGATGGTTGTACATCGACAAATGACACAGTATTGCTTATGGCTTCGGGTCAATCTGGTGTGAGATTGAGCGAGAGCGAATTTGCTGCCGTACTTACAGAGGTCTGTCAATCCCTTGCGAGCCAGCTCATTGCAGATGCAGAAGGTCATAGCAAGTTGGTTTCGATTCAAACTATTAACGCAGCAAGTGAGAGTGATGCAGTTGCGATTGGTAGAGCCTGTGCCCGTAACAACCTTTTAAAGTGCGCAATCTTCGGTGGCGATCCCAATTGGGGAAGAATTCTTGCTGCAGCTGGTAGCGCTGAAGCGCAGTACGATCCCAGCAATGTTGATGTCACTCTCAATGGAATCAAGGTTGCGATAGCCAGTGCTCCGGGTGAAGATCGGACCTTAGTTGATTTCTCTGCAAAGGAAGTTTCGATAATTATTGATCTTCACGCCGGATTACATGAGGCGACAATTCTCACCAATGATCTGACTCATGATTATGTGCACGAGAATTCGGCATACGCAACATGATCGTCGTGAAATATGGCGGACATGCGATGGATGATTCGAAGGGCCATTTCGCTACTTCAATTAAGGAGTTGATTTCTGCTGGTGAAAAGTGCGTGATTGTTCATGGCGGCGGACCACAGATTGATGCTGCTTTGAAGAGTGCAAACATTTCGTCCGAGTTCGTAGGTGGCTTTCGGGTGACAACAGAAGAGATTTTGGCTGTTGCAACCCAGGTGCTTAACAAGGAAATTCAACCGAAGATAATCCAGCAACTGGAAAGTGCCGGAGTCAGCGCAGTAGGAGTTGCTGGCAGCGAAGTACTTCAAGCGAGTAAGCAGAAGAAGTTAGTTGATGGAAGCGCTGTTGATTTGGGTTACGTTGGAGATGTGGTGGGCGTTGATAGTGCTGCCATCGAGAACCTTCTAGCGCAAGGCAAAGTGGTTGTAATCTCACCAATCTCGGGTGCTGCCGATGGTTCGGCCGATACTTTCAATGTAAATGCTGATTTAGTAACAGCGGCAGTTGCAGGTGCACTAGAAGCAGATTTAGCGCTATTTCTTACCGATGTTCCTGGCATCTATCGCAATTGGCCAGATACCGATTCGCTCATCACGGAGATTTCAGCGATCGAACTCGATTCGATCAAGGCGAGTTTTGTTGCAGGAATGGCACCGAAAGTTGCTGCCTGTTTGGCCGCTGTGTCGGCTGGAGCAAAGCAGGTGCGCGTCATCGATGGTCGTTCAGCGCAAGTTTTTCACGATGCACTACTCGGGCACGGCGGAACGTTAGTGAGGGCATGATGGCAAAGAATCGCAGCGAAGCGGCAAGTGCGGCCTGGGATAAAGCACTCGTTAACAACTATGGCACGCCAGCGATCTCGCTGGTCTCCGGCAAAGGCGCAGTTGTTAAAGATGTCGACGGCAAGGTCTATCTCGATTTTCTCGGTGGAATTGCAACGAATGTTTTGGGCCATGCTCATCCATCAGTTGTCGCCGCAGTGCGCAAGCAGATCGGAACTTTGTCGCACGTTTCCAATTTTTATAGCCATCCGCAAATGTTGCAGCTAGCCCAGAAATTGCAATCTCTCACTGGCGATTCGAAAGCGAAAGTTTTCTTCTGTAATTCTGGTGCCGAAGCCAATGAAGCGGCGCTGAAATTATCACGCAAAACCGGGCGCACCGGGGTAGTAGCAATGCAGGGCGCTTTCCATGGCCGGACTATGGGAGCGCTCTCCTTGACCGGGCAACCAAGTAAACGTGATCCATTTAAACCTTTAATCAAGGGAATTGTTCATGTTCCCTATAACAACATTGCAGCGCTTCGTCGGAAAGTTTCGAAGCGGACTGCAATGGTGATTGTTGAACCAATCATGGGCGAACATGGTGTTGT